>CAYYFT010000034.1:10856-12851 GCA_964471015.1 uncultured Pirellulales bacterium
AAGACGGATTGTCTGCAGAAAGGTTACGCTGCCGTCCAAAGGCGGCGGGGAAAAGGCAGGGTAAAAGCCGGGGGAATTTTGCGCGGACTGAAAAGGTCTTTTGCCGTGAGTGGAATTATGATTAGGATTAGCAGCGGGGTTTTTATTTCAGAGGACGAGCTTGTTTTCAGGTTTTCACGGAGCGGCGGGCCCGGAGGGCAGAATGTCAATAAGGTCAATACGCGGGTAACGGTGCTTTTCGACGCGGCTAAGGCGAAAAGCTTTTCCGATGTGCAGAAAAAGCGGATACTCAAAAGGCTTGCAACCCGTGTTGATAAAAACGGTGTGATAAGAGTTGTTTCGCAGCGGTATCGAACACAAAAAGCGAATCGAATGGCTGCGGTCGAGCGATTAGAAGAGCTGCTGAGGGAGGCGCTAAAAAAGGAAACGGTACGTAAAAAGACGAAAGTTCCGGAAGCAGCTAAAAGACGACGATTAGAGGAAAAGAAACAGCGGAGCCTCTTGAAGAAACAAAGAACAGAAAAAAGTTTTGAGCTGGAGTAAGGTAGGGAGCTGGGAGATTAAGAGTCTATAACAAAACCTAAAATGAGTCTAACCCGCCTGAGACAGGTTAATAAAAAGATATGGATTCCCGCTTTCGCGGGAATGACACCTATAGCGGTGCCAAAGAGCAACGGGCGGTTTTGTTATAAGCTCTAAGTCAGTTCGATATCGGCAGGTTTTTCCAGTGGGGGGGTGTCGGCGGCAGCCAAGTCCCGGCCGAGGCGAAAAGCCTGCTCCATTGCAGAGGGATGCTCTTTGATTCGGCCAGGGTCCTCCACCTTGTTTACAAATAAGCTCGCTACATAATTCATATCCAGGACATCAAAGAAGTATTTCATTGTCAGGCGGATGCTGTCAAACATCTTTTTGCTTTTCGAACCGCCTACGGCGATGACCATAGCACGTCTGTCACGGCCGGCGGTGTTGATGAGGGGCTTTTTCAAAACGTACTTGTGCGCCCAAAGGCACTGGCAGCGGTCGATGAGGGCTTTTGCCTGTGCACAGACAGTCATAAAAAATATCGGTGTTGCAAAAATCAGTCGGTCGGCATCGAGCATCTTTGCGGAGAGGGTGTGATAATCGTCTTTTACTACACAACTGCCGGTTTTGTAGCAGGAATTGCACTCGATGCAGGGAGCGATTTTAAAATCCGCCAATCGGACATATTCGACCTGTGCGCCGGCTGATTCGGCCCCAGCCAAAGCACGGCGGAGAAGCAAATCGCTGTTGCCGTTAAGCCGAGGACTTGCCGAGATTCCGATTACTTTCAGAGCCATATCAACGGTAAATTATCAGTATTTTCTGCGAAAAGCAACGATAAATGAAATCGCAGGGATTTTCGCAGGTAAAAGCATTTTGTGCGGGGCAGTTAAAGCGAATTGAAAACAACAGCTACTTGTGGTAGAAAAGGGAAGAAGAATAATTTCAAATCCGGGACAATTAAGATGGCGGTTCAGTTTATTCTTGGCAGAAGCGGGACGGGCAAGACGAGCTATTGCATAAAAGCAATAGTGGATGCCCTGTCAGGAACGGTGGATAGTCAGCCGTTGATTCTGCTGGTCCCGGAACAGGCAACATATCAGGCGGAGCGTGCGATTTTGAGTGATAAAACAGTTGCGGGGTATCACAGACTGCACGTGCTTTCATTTGCGCGTCTGCAATTTTTACTGTCAGGCAAAAATACGGCAAAGCCGGCAGTAACGCGCATCGGACAACAAATGATAATCCAGAGGATTTTGCGAGACAATAAAAGTAAATTAAAACTGTTCGGCTCATCAGCAGGTTTTCCCGGGCTGGGACGACAAATGGCGGCAACTGTGGCTGAGCTGCATCAGTATGCAAAGAGGCCGGAAGATATTGAGCAATTGCTTGGCCAACTGCAAAAAGACGAACGTAATAGTTTAGCTGCACTGAAATTTGCCGATATCGGGCTGGTTTTGCGGGAATATTTGA
>CAYYFT010000035.1:0-12796 GCA_964471015.1 uncultured Pirellulales bacterium
GGGCTGAAAGTAAGGATAAACAAGGGAACAGTTTCTGCTTTACCCTGCCGAAACCAAAAATAAAAGCGGAAGATGCGAAACTTGAAGCCGGTGTTATTGGTTGAAACAAGAGTATAGATGTGATGAAAACACGTTATCTGGTAATCAGGCGCCCTCAGGAGGAGTGAAAGCTATATGTTAAATACCGTCAAAGTTCCAAAACAGTTTGAGCCGATTTTCCAAAAGGCTCAAGAGTATGTAAGCGACTACTTCAGCCTAAAGAGAGAAGATGTGTCGAAGGGTAAGATAGAGATATTCGACGAACGGTATATTCTTATCAGGGCAGCCTCGATGTCGGTGGATTTCTTCGATACCATAAAGGAGATATTGAAAGACTGGGGAGAGGAGAAAGCATCAGAAATGGCAAGGAGTCTTCTTTTTGACATTGCGCACACCATCGGAAAGATGGATGCCAGAAGTTTTCATCAAAAAATGTGTGTACTTGACCCCATAGAGAAGCTTTCCGCAGGACCGATTCATTTTGCTTATACAGGATGGGCTTTTGTTGAGATATTTCCTGAATCTAAACCCACGGCGGACGAGGACTACTATCTTATATACGACCACCCATTTTCGTTCGAGGCTGATGCATGGGAAAAGAGCGGCAAAAAGAGCAGTTCTTGTGTCTGTACTATGAATGCCGGATACTCATCCGGATGGTGTGAGGAAAGCTTTGGAATCCCGCTGGTTGCCTCTGAAATAATGTGTAGAGCCAGGGGCGATAGTACCTGCAGGTTCATTATGGCACATCCATCCAGGATTAAACAGTACCTTCATGATTATTTGCGCAAACATCCGGAGATACCCGACAATCCAATACTCTATAAAATTGGTGGATTCGTCAATGAGTTCAAGCGGATACATGATGCTCTGCAAAACAAGGAACAGCAACTCGTGAAGGCTACTGAAGACGCTGGCAGCTGAATTTGAGCCGAAAAAGCCAGGTCTATCAGAATTTTTCTTGCACAAATCTGACCGCATTGGCAAAGATTGTCATTCCGTCGCCATCTTGTTTGTTTTCTAAGCGAGACCAATGCGGATGTTGAGTGGGCCGAATGTGCCTTTCCGGATGTGGCATAAGTCCCAAGACCCTGCCGGTAGCATCAGTCAGGCCGGCTATCGAATTCACTGAACCATTTGGGTTAATGGGATAAGAGCCTTTATTGCCATCTTTGTCTACGTATCTGAATGCGATGTGTCCCTCGGATTTTAGTTTTTCCAATGTATCTTCGTCTTTAGTTACAACTTTGCCTTCGCCATGTGCAACCGGCAGATAGATTTGCTTGTTTTTCTCAATGAAGACGCATTTTTCAGTTTGTGGCGCAAGATACACCCATCTGTCCTCGAATTTACCACTGTCGTTGTAGGTTATGGTGATTTGTGGTTCGTGTTCTGCGCTTCCGGGGAGAATACCGGCTTTGACAAGTACCTGGAAGCCGTTGCAGATTCCAAGCACTAATTTGCCGTCATCGATGAATTTTCGCACGGAATCGTAAAGGTGATGCACAATTTGATTGGCTAAAATTTTACCTGCTGCCACGTCATCGCCATAGCTAAAGCCGCCAGGAAAAACAATTATCTGGTATTGTTCGAGTAGTTTTTTATCCTCAATTATCTTGTTTATGTGCACACGCTCAGCCTTTGCACCTGCCAACTCAAGCGCATGCTCGGTTTCCATATCGCAGTTTATCCCCGCTGCCCGTAGGACTATTGCTTTTACCTGTGCCATTAACAATCCTTCTTTTGCTGTTACCAGTTAAGCGGCTTCTGCCAGGCCTGTTTTAGTGAATCCAAATCTAATTTAATAACAGTCTTACCATTCTCTGCCTTTACAGTAAGTGTTTTTTCTTCTATTACCTTTCCAATTTGTCCGAAGGGCAAATTTAACATCAGTTTTGCAAAGGCATCGTAATTTTCCGGCTCAACTTCTACAATATAGCGGGAGTTTGATTCACTAAACAGTTGTGTATCTATTCGCGAGCAGTCTGTACTTTTTGGCAGGCCCCGCAGGTCCGCTTCTATACCGACTCCGCCGGCAAAGGCCATCTCCGCCAGCGCCACGGCCAGTCCGCCCTCTGAACAGTCGTGACAGCTGGTGATAAAACCCTTTGCAATTGTGCCGGCGACTCTTTCGGCAATCTTAGGAGCTGTTTCTAAATCTACTTTCGGAACATTAGCTCCAACTTGACCATGGATTTTATAATAGTGCGAGCCGCCCAGTTCATTTCTGGTTTCGCCCGCTACAAAGAGAAAATTACCTCCCCTTTTTGCGTCCATCGTTACGCACTTATTGATATCATCGACTATCGATATTGCGCTTATCAAAAGTGTTGATGGAATGGAAATCTGCGTTCCATCCTCGCAGGAAAACTCATTATTTAGCGAATCTTTGCCGGAGATAAACGGCGCATCAAAGGCAATTGCCCCGTCATAGCAGGCCTGCGCCGCCCGAACCAATGGTCCGAAGGTCTCTGGCTTTGTGCAATTGCCCCAGCAGAAATTATCCAGCAGCGCAATCCTGTCAGCTCGCCCGCCCACACATACCAAATTCCTGATTGCCTCATCGATGCCAGCCAGCGCCATCCAGTACGGGTCGATATCGCCATACAATGGATTCATTCCGCAGCTAATGGCAAGACCTTTATCCGAGTCGAACTTAGGCTTTATCACTGCTGCGTCACTCGGCCCATCGTTGGTTACGCCTGTCAGCGGTTTGACGACCGAGCTGCCCTGAACTTCGTGGTCATATTGCCGGATTACCCATTCCTTGCTGGCAACGTTATAGCAGGAGAGAATTTGCAAAAGTTCATCGCTGTAATTATCTTTCTCAGCTATGCTCGGCTCAGAAAGCTCCGGAGTTTTCCACACCGCCTTGCGCCGAATTTTTGGTACACCATCGTGTAGAAAATCCATACCCATTTCAGCTACCTGCTGGCCGTTATATCGCAATATCAGCTTCTTATCACTGGTGAATTTACCTATTACCGTTGACTCCACATTTTCGTCATCGAAAATTTTCTTTATTGCTTTCAGATTTTCGGGCTTGATGGCTATGACCATCCTCTCCTGTGCTTCACTAATCCAGATTTCAGCATAGTTAAGTCCAGCGTACTTTAACGGGACTTTTTCCAAATCGACTTCTGCCCCGAGGTTTTTACCCATTTCACCTACCGCACTGCTTAGTCCCCCGGCCCCGCAATCGGTAATTGCCTCATATAATCCAGCTTCATTTGCCGCAAGCAGCACGTCGAGCATCTTCTTTTCCATTATTGGGTTGCCGATTTGGACCGCGTGGGAAAAGATTGTTTCGTACTCGTGGGTTATTTCGCCGCTTGAAAAAGTTGCTCCGTGTATCCCATCTCGTCCCGTTCGCCCGCCGACTACTATAATCAGGTTTCCACTTTGCGGATTCTTAAAGCATTTCTTCTTGTCCATCAGCCCGATATTCCCACAATATACCAGTGGATTAGCCAAATATCTGTTGTCGAAGTAAATTGCACCGTTGACCGTTGGTATTCCCATCCTGTTGCCGTAGTCACGAACGCCGGCCACAACACCTTTCATAATTCTTCTCGGATGCAAAACCCCTTTGGGTATCTCTTCCAGTTTCCTGTCGGGTTCGCCGAAGCAAAATATATCTGTGTTGGCAATGGGCCTTGAACCCAACCCCGTCCCCATCGGGTCGCGTATTACACCACCGATGCCTGTAGCTGACCCACCGTAGGGGTCCAGTGCCGAAGGGCGATTATGGGTTTCGACCTTAAAACAGACCGCCGAATCCTCGTCAAATTCCACCACACCGGCGTTATCGGAAAAAACAGATATACACCAGCTCTTTGCGAGTTGCTGCGTAGCCTTGAAAACGGTCTCTTTTAGCAGATTGTCGAAATGCACCTCCTCACCATCGATTGACATATCAACTGAACTTGTAAGCGTTTTATGGACACAGTGTTCGCTCCAGGTTTGTGCCAATGATTCGAGTTCGACGTCGGTGGGCTCTCTGCCTAACTGCCTATAGTATTTTTGGATGGCCTGCATCTCTACCAGATTAAGAAACAGGTCCTTTTCTTTGCTCAAAGCTATGAGTCCATCATCATCAAGGCCGCACACTGGCCAGTGTACTATCTGCAGCTCGTACGGTTTAAGATGTGGACTTGGCGGTTCAGCTTCGCTTCCGATTATCACGTCTTCAATGCAATCGTTTGCCAGGATTTTCTTTGCGATTGTGTTTGTCTGACTTTGGCTGATATTGCCTAAGAGGATATATTTCCGTGCTGTTCGAACGTTGTTAGCGGCCACACCCATATCAGCTATTGCAGCCATAACCGATTCGGCTACGGGGTCGGTAACGCCGCTTTTCAAATGCACCTCGATTAGTATTGCTTTTGCCAGCCCAGCCGGTGCTCTGCTTCTGCCTATATAGTACTCTTCACAAACGGTATCGGTTAAGAGCTTTTTTGCCAGACGCTCGGCAAAACCTTTATCGAGCTCAGCCTCAATCAAAAAAACTTTAGCTGATTGAACCGCTTCGACCGAACCGATGCCTAACTCCTTGATATCTTCCAATACGCTGTTGCCGTGGACATCGGCAAACCCAGCCTGATTAAAAACCTCGAAACGCCACTGCCTCACGGTATTAATTCCTTCTTTTTTATTTTGTAGTTTATCAATGCACTGCGTTTGCTTCTTGCCGCCTCAAGCAGCTTTTCAATTTGTTTTTTATCACTCTTTTTAATCGCTTTTTTCAGTTTTGTCAGTTCAGCGATAATTTTGTCGATACCTCTGATTGTGTTATTTGCGTTTGTCGCCAGTACGTCAGCCCAGATATTAGCTGGTCCCGATGCTATTCTCGAGGTATCCATAAAGCCTTTGCCGGCCAATGTCAGTTCTTTGGTGCTGCTGGCATTCATCAATGCCGCCGCTGTTATATGCGGCAGATGACTTACATTTGCAAAAACCCTGTCGTGCTCGGCAGGTCTCATCAATTTGACGCAGCATCCGAGCTTTGACCAGAATCTCTTAAGAGTTTGCACTGCCTGGCGGTTAGTCTTTTTTGTTGTTGTTAGAATACAGACGGCCTGCTCAAACAAATCATCTCTGGCGAATTCAATACCTCTTTGTTCCGAACCGGCAATTGGATGAGAGCCGACATAGTGGATGGTTTCAGGCAGCTTCTTTGCTGCCCAGCGGTGTGGCAGAACTTTTGTTGAGCCGACATCAGTAACAATGCAGCCGGCTGGCAGCGCATCACTAATTTCGCTGAAGATTTTCTCAAATGTACATATAGGCGTGGCCAGGATGACAATGTTTGCATTGGATACGCTTGCTCTTATATCGCTGACGATTTCGGTTGCGACCGCTAATTGTAGAGCTTTTCGACGAGTAGCGGGGCGGTGGGTGTAACCTACCGTTTTTACGCCGGCGAATGTGCGTAAAACCGCCAACGTTATCGAGCCGCCTAAAAGGCCCAGCCCTACAACCGTTATTTGATTTAACTCTTTCAAAGGAAAGACCTTATAAAACTACATCACAGAACAAACTCCGCTAAAAAATATAGCAGAGCACTCTGAATGTCAAATTTTTTCTTTGATTTATACTGCTAAAATGTTAATATCCTGAATTTAATAGAAAAGAGCCGACGGATACGGCAAAAGGAAAAGATGTCCCGCCCCTTAGGGGCAGGCTTTTTTTGTGGCTGTTTTTGTTGTGTCCATCTTCTGATGACGATATATAACAACAAAACCAGATACTCTATTAACTTGTGGTGAGCGAAGTCGACCCAAATGCCGAACAATAAAAATAAAATCAGAGATGGCGATTATCTGGACTTTGAACAAAAAGTAGCTGACCTCGACCGTCAGATGAACGAGCTCCGCAAGCTTAGCTCCGTCAAGGGCATTGACTATTCTGCTGAGATTCGCAGCTTACAGCAAAAGCAGGTTGCCGAGCTTAAACGAATCTATGCAAGTCTAACCGCCTGGCAGACCGTCCAGGTGGCGCGCCATCCCAAAAGACCGCTTCTTCCAGACTACCTTAATCTGATGGTGAAAGATTTTCGCGAATTGCACGGCGACAGATGCTTTGGCGATGACCGGGCAATCGTAACAGGATTAGGACATATCGGCAGAGAAAGGGTATTAATCATCGGCCAGAACAAAGGTAGAAACACAAAGGAAAAGGTCACCTGTAATTTCGGGTGCCCCAATCCTGAAGGCTATCGCAAGGCGATAGCCAAAATGAAATTCGCCGAAAAGTTCAATATTCCTGTCGTTACCTTGATTGACACACCGGGGGCACACCCCGGCATTGGTGCTGAGGAACGCGGACAGGCCCAGGCAATAGCGGTCAATCTTATGGAGATGGCGCGTTTGCACGTGCCGGTAATTTGCATCTGTATCGGAGAGGGTGGTTCAGGTGGTGCTCTGGGTATAGGCGTAGGCGACAGGATTGCGATGCTTGAATTTGCATATTATTCGGTAATATCGCCGGAGGGTTGCGCCGCGATTCTTTGGCGTGACGGCTCACAGGCCGCCGACGCTGCAGAGTCGCTTAAATTGACAAGTAAGGATTTGTATAAGCTGAATCTCGTTGACGCAATTATTCCTGAGCCGCTTGGCGGCGCACATCGTAACGTTCACGACACCGTTTACAATGTCGAAGAATATATTGTTAAAACTCTGCGCGACCTCAAACGCACAAAGATTGACAATCTGCTTGAGAGCAGATACAAAAAATTACGCTCGATAGGTAGTGCAAATAACAATCGCGCTAAAGGCAAATCAGGCAAAGTACGGATAAAACCTACAACAAAACCCAGCCGAGCCAAACCAAAACCCGTCCCCGCAAAGGTTTGATTTCTGTGAATAAATTGCTAAGATTGTTTTAATTTCAGCAGCTAAAGGGACTTAAAACTCTCTTTGTGGCTATTGCCCCTTTTTGTTTGTTATTTCTCTTGGGTCTTTACCTTCTTCGATAGCCGCTATTTTATCATTTCTTCTTTGGTGTCTTCCACCGCTAAATTCCGTATTCAGCCAGACTTCCACTATTTTTCGCAGTAATACCTCCCCGGTCAGGTCTCCGGATATACAAAGCACATTTGCGTCGTTATGATGGCGTGAAACCTGGGCACTCAGCTCGTCATGGCACAACGCAGCCCTGATTCCCTTGACTTTATTTGCGCTTATGCTCATCCCTATCCCCGTTCCGCATACCAAAATAGCTCTGTCTGCTTGTTTTGTCGATACCGTCGTTGCTGCCAGATAAGCAAGCTCTGGATAATCAACCGGATTGTTATCGGCACTGCCGACATCAATACACTCATGACCCAGTTGGGCAATTATGGTCTTGATTTGTTGTTTGGCTTCAAAGCCACGATGGTCGTTTCCAAGTGCTATTTTCATATCCAAAGTTCACTAATCCTTTCTTTTACAGCTTTTTCTATCAATCCCGCACAATCATTAAAAACCTGTTGTGGCTGACCTATCGGGTCGGGAATTTCTTTATTCTCTGCTAATAAAACACACTTATCCGCAGCTTCAGGGCTAAGGGCGGTAACCCGCTCGCAGTGCATTCGGGTCATTGCAAATATAAAATCACTTTCTTCGACAAGCTCTCGGGTCAATGTTTTGCTCTTATGAGCCTTTATATCAATCCCCTTAGCTGCACAAGCTGTTGCTGCTTCTGCGCTTGCCGGCGAACCTGCCATATTCATCACGCCAGCCGAAGTTACCTTATAACCTTTTTTGTAGAGATGGTCAACCTTGCATTGCAATTTTTCTGCCCAGTATTTACGAAACATTCCCTCAGCCATAGGGCTTCGGCAGGTATTGCCCGTGCAAACAAACAGAAATTTGACCTCCGACATCGCTTCTAAGTCTGCCTTGGAATATACGCCTGCCCTTAAAATCCTTAGCCCTTTCTTACCTATTTTCACAACAGTGCTGCTTTTTTTGTATTTACAAGGTCCTGCATCCAGCAATAAATCGATTTGACCTGAGAATTGGGCAAGGACCTGCTCTGCATCTATCGCTGGCGGCTGACCTGTTATATTTGCACTTGGTGCAACCACAGGATATTTTGTTTTCTGCAGCAGCATTGCTGCTATTGCATTATCGGGGCAGCGAATGCCTATGGAATTATCTTTATACAGGCATTCAAAAATCTCTTTTTTCAGACTTTTTCGCTGCTTTTCGATATCGCGCTCGGCCAATTCAAAGACTATAGTCAACGGCCCGGGCCAGCCGTTTCGGACTAACTTTTGTGCCCTTAATCCGATGGCAGGCACGTATTTTTCGACATCGTCTTTTCGGCCAATATGTAATGTGTAGTATTTATCAGTCTCTCTGCCTTTGATGCTATCGAGCTTGGCCAATGAGGTGGTTTCGACCCTGCAGGCAATCCCATAGACCGTTTCAGTAGGAAAGGCTGCGAGTCCCCCCGCATCGACCAATTGTGCTGTCTCTTCAACCTTCGCCGAATCAATATTTGTAACATCGAGTTTTACAATCTTTGTCTGCATGGGTCCTACCTGTCATTCCTGCGGGAGCAGGAATCCAGTTCTCTAAAAGTCAGTGTTAATCCGTATCTAATTTAGTCAGTGTTAGTCAGTTTCAATCCGTGTCTAAGAATACACTAAACAGCCTCCAACGACAAGATTTTCTATCCCCCCGTATGAAATGTCATTGCGAGTCCACCGGAGGCGGACGTGGCAATCTTATTCTACTAACGACTATTTCGCTCGTGCTGCCTCCGGCAGCACTGCGCAATTGGGTTTCTACATTCCCACAACCTTTTTCTGCTTTTCTTTCCTGTCCGCTAAACGCTGAACGCTGTACGCCAAACGAGACCCCCAAATTGCCCAATTTTCAACGAATAATCCCACCCGTAAGTTTTAACCTTTTACACTTTGGTTTTGCACTTTCCACTTTAAGCTTTTAGCTTTGCCTTGTCTGCTATACGCTACCCGCTATATGCTAATAGATACACCATATATCCAATATATGCGCAAAGCAGAAACACACCACCGGCTCGGCCAATAACGCGCCGACCGATTATGGCCACAAAGGCAAAGGCCGCGCTAACCAAAATCATAACCCAATAATCGACCCCTACCAGCCGCTGTACTATTGCAAACGGCCGAATCACCCCTGCTGTGCCGACGACAAGCAGTGTATTGAAGATATTTGAGCCAACGAGATTGCCAACTGAAATATCGTGCTGACCTTTAACGGTGGCTGCCAGAGAAGTTGCAAGCTCCGGCAAAGAAGTCCCAATTGCGATAATAGTCAGGCCGATAACGGCCTGGCTCAAACCGATTCGCTCACCCACAAACACGGCTCCTCGCACAGCCATATCCGCCCCTAAGGCCAGCCCCGCCAATCCGATAACGACAAATAAAACGCACTGTTTTGTATCGCGTTTAACCGCTAAGTTATCATTCCCGCGTAACTTGTCCCCAAGGGAGCGGGAATCCATTTTATCATTTTTCTCTGTGTTTTCTGTGGCTAATTTTTTATCTCTTCGTGCCGAATATACTGTTAACAAGATTAACACCGCAAACACAGCCAACAGGGTAATTCCCTCTGGTCGTGACAAATATAAATTGTGCAGAGCAGGCCACAGCAATAATGCTACCAGTATCATCACGGGTATTTCGCGCCGCAATGTTCGCAGTTGAACCCTGATAGGCCGAATAAGGGCACACAGACCGCCAACAAGAGCTAAGTTGGCGATATTGGAGCCGTAAACATTACCGATAGCCACGTCTCCTGCGTCTCGAATAGCAGCCGCAATGCTGGCGGCTACTTCAGGCGCGGATGTCCCCATAGCTACCACAGTCAGCCCGATGATAAGTGGGCTGACACCAAGCCGCTGTGCCAATCCAACCGCTCCCGACACCAGCAGCTCAGCGGCCTTCCACAGAATTACCAATCCCCCAACCAAAAATAAACAAGCCCAGACTATATTCATTGTTTATACTCTAACAAAACATACCAAATGCGCAAAGAGCAATTTTAACGGCGGATAGTTATAGAAGATAGAAATAATTTTCGATTTCCAACTGCCCTTTGATTGTTGAAAATCACAAATCGAAAACCGAAAGTTTCTAAACCTTTCCCACAACCAGACAAGCATTATGGCCACCAAAGCCGAGAGAATTACTAAGAGCGAAGTTTACGTTTGCCTTGCGGGCCTCCAACGGCACGTAGTCCATCTTGAGGTCGCATCGCTCGTCCTGATTATTTAGGTTGATAGTAGGGGGGATGGTCGATTCATTAATGGCTTTTACGCACACTATAAGTTCGACTGCTCCGGTTGCTCCGAGTAAATGTCCGAGGCTGCCTTTCGTCGAGCTGATGGGTAACTTATATGCGTGGTCACCAAAAACGGTCTTTATAGCAACGCTTTCAGTTATGTCATTTAGCTCGGTACCCGTGCCATGTGCGTTTATGTAATCGATTTTTTCTTTTTCTATGCCTGCATCAATAAGTGCCAGCTTCATTGCCATTGCTGCTCCTTCACCGTTCGGCAGGGGGGCGGTAATATGATAACCGTCATCGGTCGCAGCGTAACCGAGAAGTTCGGCATATATATTTGCACCACGTTTTTTAGCGTGGCTCTCTTCTTCTAAGACCAAAATGCCGGCGCCTTCGGAAAGAACAAAGCCGTCTCTATCCTTATCGAATGGCCTTGAAGCTCCTGCAGGGTCGTTATTCCGTGTGCTCAGTGACCTGGCAGCGCAGAATGAGGCCAGTCCTACCGGCGAAAGAGCTGCTTCGGCGCCGCCGGTTATAACAATGTCGCTTCGTCCGTGGACAATATTGCAAAAAGATTCCCCGATAGCATGATTGCTGGAAGCGCAAGCACTGACAACACAAAAATTGGGCCCACGCAGGCCGTAGCGAATGGCGATATTGCCGCAGCCGGCATTGGCCATAAGCTTTGGAACGGTAAAAGGCGAGACCTGCCTTACACCCTTGTTCAGCAGTTTTATGTGCTGCTCTTCAATTTCCTGGATGCCGCCTATGCCTGTCGCTACGATGACGCCCACACGGGTAACATCTTCTTTTGAGAAATCAAGCCCGCTGTCATTCACAGCTTGTATCGCCGCAGCTACGGCAAACTGCGAGAAGCGGTCCATTCGTTTGCTTTCTCGATGGTCGAAGTATTTCGTTGTGTCAAAGTTTTTGACTTCGCCCCCGAACCTTACAGGATATGTGCTGACATCGAAGGATTCTATGTTGGAAATGCCGCTTTTACCTTCGCACAGTGCAGCAAAAAGCCCTTCAGCAGACTCGGCTAAAGCGGTAACACACCCCAAGCCAGTAATAACTACTCGTCGCCTGTTCATAATGTTAAACTGGTTCGCTACTCTTGGCTCTTGGAACGTGCAATATTGACAATGTAATCGACTGCGGCGCCGACCGTCTGGATTTTCTCGGCCTCCTCATCCGGAATACTCATATCAAATTCGTCTTCAAACTCCATAACCAGTTCGACTGTATCTAATGAGTCGGCGTTCAAATCGTTAATAAATGAGGTCTCACGAGTTATTTCAGACTTATCTACACCCATTTGCTCACTTATTATTTCGACCACTTTGTTTTCAATTGCTTGAATATCCATCTCATCAGCACTCACTTGTTTTGCCTCCTAAGCCAAATTAGGAATTTATTCTGCAACCTTACAATTAGCCATTAACAACAAAACCGGCGGTAGCAGTTATTTACACCGTTTATTATTTTAGGGGGGTATATTACTTGCTAAATTGCTCCTATACAAATATTTTTTTATTTTTTTTACATCGCCATTCCACCGTCCACACAGAGCACCTGTCCCGTGATATAGGCGGCCTCGTCGCTTGCAAGAAATGCAATCGCTTTAGCAACGTCATCAACACTGCCGAATTTCTGCAATGGTATCATTTGTTTCGCGGCCTCTTTAACCGGTTCCGGCAGCTTCTCCGTCATATCCGTAACAATAAAACCCGGCGCAATGCAGTTTGCCGTTACGTTTTTTCTTCCAAGCTCACGGGCCACAGTTTTGGTCAAACCAATAAGCCCTGCCTTACTGGCGGCATAGTTACTTTGGCCCGCATTACCCATCACGCCCGCAACCGAGCTAAGGCTGATAATTCGGCCGAACTTGTTCCGAACCATAGACTTCGCTGCAATCCGCGTTGCAACAAAGGCTGCTCGAAGATTAACATCGATAACAGAGTCGAAATCTTCGTCGCTCATTTGCAAAATCAGCCTGTCACGGGTAATACCGGCATTATTCACTAAAATCCCTATCCCCCCGTATTCAGCCGCCAAAGATTCAAGTATCTCAGTAAAAGCAGCTGTATCAGTGATATCCACACAGTATGTATTACAGCTAAAGCCAGCTTCTTTCACGACGTTTTCAAGTTCGCCGAGTTGTTCGGAATTTAAGTCCAGCCCGGCAACAATACGACCTTGCTTGAGCAGTTCAAGTACAACCGCGCGTCCTATCCCTCTGGCGGCACCAGTTACAACAGCCAGTTTTTTCTCCGGCATATTTCTAATCTCCTTGTCGAAGCTTAAGAATTCAGCAGCCTTTCTATGGCTTGCAGACTATTTATATTTACAACGTTTATTTTTCTATCAATCCTCCGCATAAGGCCGGTCAAAACCTTGCCGGGCCCAATCTCGTAAAAATCTTCAACCCCGTCAGCTATAAGTCTTTCCATACATTTTTGCCAAAGAATGGGACAAGTCAATTGTTTTATTAGTCCTTC
>CAYYFT010000036.1:0-12722 GCA_964471015.1 uncultured Pirellulales bacterium
GTCAACCAAGGCACCGGTCATACCAAGCTGCTCTGCCAGTTTATTTTTGTAAATTATTTGGACCTGCTTTGGCGGCTTGGCAAATCTTACAGCAATTTCTGAACCTTTCTTACGGTAAGCCAGATTTAAGCTGATTCTGACCCACAGCTCATCTGTGGAAACCAACTCGGTTGTGCCACCAATAAAGAAACTGCTCTTTGCCGGCGCTAAAGAAAAGCTTTTTACGGGCAATTGCATCCGCTCGTTGAGCAAAATCACGCCAACATTATTCATCTCGAGCGATGTGATTATCCGTGACAGGTATCCCTGCTGCGAGATATTGATGTCCTTAGTATCAATAATGACGGTTCCAATCAGTTCGAGTTGGTCGTGTATCTGAAAAAATGCGTCTATTGGCCGTATTGCGAAAGAAAGCTTCTTCTGTTTCAAAAGCCGCTTTATTTCAGACGGCATATGTTCCTGGTTTGACAAGTATAAAACGTCTGTGAAGCTTTTTGGCGCTTCAATGGTACTTATTAGCTCTGTTTTTTCCATTCCATTTGCCTTCTTAGGGCTGCCAGTTGCGTTATGGGACTTCGTGGGCTGCCATTCTGCAATGAAGCTCCTGAACCAATACTCACTATACAGAAACCAGCATAAGCTGATTTTCGGCTTGTTAGGGGTGGCACTTTGCGTTTTTTTGTTTTTTTCTGCTCTTGGAAAATTGTTAGTGTATGAGCAGAGTTGCAGTTTAAGCGGCTTTCGAGTTTTATTTGGCTTCCAGTTCTTAGCCAGCGAAGATTGCCGAGCCGATGCGAAGGATGGTTGCGCCCTCTTCAACGGCGAGTTCATAGTCAGAACTCATACCCATACTCAGTTCAGTAAACTCTGAACTGACTATTTTTTCGCCTCGCATCTCAACAAATAACTCTCTTGCCCGAACGAAACAAGCGCGAATGACATCTTTATTATGCGTCAACGGCGCCATGGTCATCAGACCAACAAGTTTCAAATTCGGCAGGGTCTCTATCTGTTCAGCCAGATGCGTCGCTGCTCCTACCGGGACGCCGTATTTTTGTGGTTCGTTTGAGGTATTGACCTGCAGAAGCACTTTGGGGCATAAGTTCAGCTTTGGTGCAGAAGCGTTTATCTCTTCGGCCAGCCGAAGTGTATCAACCGAATGTATCAGAGAAGCTATCGGCAAGACCTGGCGGACCTTGTTGCGCTGCAGATGTCCAATCATATGCCAACTGACTTTTTCCGGCAGAGCTGAACTGCGGTGGGCTCCGGATAAAAATTCAGCAATCTGAGCGGAAACTTTCTTTAATTGCTGAACCCGGTTTTCACCAAGATCGATAAAGCCCAGACGAATAACTTCTTTTATGGCCTCGACAGCAGCGGATTTGGTTACAACAACAAGCTTTACCTCGCCGGGGTCTCTGCCGAGGCGGGCACAAGTAGAGTTAATGGCGTCTTTTATGCGTTCTATTCTTTCCGAAATTTTTATCATAGAAAAAAGTTAAGAATTCAAAATCAAGAAATTCGCACCGCCCAAAAAGATACCAGCCAACGGTCATCTTTGCCAGCGCAAAAATCCTCAAGGTAGAAATTTTGATGAGTTTTTTAATTTAGAGGGCAGATATTTATCCACTACAAAGTTCAGGCCATACTTGGCAAAGGCTTGTTGCTCTACACGGACCCCCATCTTCAGCATCTGATTGATTGCCTTCTGCCAGGGTTTATGGTGTTTCACAAATGGGTCGTTTCGCAGTGCATCTTTGGCCCTTTTTATGTCCACCTCTTTCAGGGGATGTGTGGGCAATTTATAGGTTATGATATCCTGGGGCGTCACACCGAGGAATCGCACTGAAGGAACACAGAAGAATTCGTTCAGATGCGCTGCTCTGCCCGAGCCTACTTTCAAGGTTCTGTAGATATTGAAATAGCCATAAGGGTCTCCGTCAACAAAGGCATAAACGGGGATTTTCAACTGGTCAGTTAATCTTCTTATAAACCTTCGGCAGGCCCGGGTCGGCACACCACCCATACTGATAAGAATACATTTTGTTTTCTTCCAGTAATCATATTTGACGAGTCTTTGAAACATGCCGGCTGTTTCGATTGCAAGAACGAATTTTGCCTGGCTCTGGAAGCGAAGGTTTTCAACATCCGTAGGTATGGAATAGGCACCGGAGCCGAATTTTGTGCAGTCGATTTTGATTTTTTTACCTAATGAATCGGTGTCAATAACTATAAGCTCCCCTGTTATATCGCCTCCTTTTTCTTCCGGTGTAAATCTTAGCTGCTCTCGGTTGACAGCGAACATCGCTTCAACATCATCCATAATGGTATCCGACTCTGACTGTTCGGAGAAGCCGGCTTTACCCCAGTTCTTGGAGACATAATAGGCCTCTCGCTTTGTGGCCATATCATTCGTATCAATGAGCTCCTTGGCAAGCGACATCATCTTAAGGGACTGTGCGAAAGTCCTTACCGTTCTTACGGTTAAAGTCCGCTGTTTTTTCTTGCCGAGCATCTCGAAATAGCCGATTTTGGGCTGATATTTGACGTTGATTAGAGAACGGATGGGCGTAACCATTGAAGGGCTTTTGCTCTTTAGTATCTTTGCATGGATGTCTTCAGCGGTTCTGGTTATCTTTTTTGCCACAGGGATGGTTCTTGGCTTTGTCATCGAAAAACTCCAAAAAATGACATCTTTTAGATTTATTAGCTATAATTTACATCAATAAGGTGAGATATTCAAGCCATTTTGCCTGACGATTTCCGTTTAGGATAATGTGCTGAGCCCAAAAAAAGTCAAAAAAAGTGATTTTTGCCTTGCATTTTTTTATCGTTGTCTGTATATTAGTTTTATTAAGAAAATACAGATTGGGACGGTAATCTACCCTTAAAAATTTTAATTTTCTCATTTTTTATTTGACAGGTTTTTTCGGAAGAGTTAGCGTTCTCTGTTCATACGTTAAAGTAATGAAATGAAGCTCCTTAGGAGCTTACGAACCTCGGCGAGGCAGCGTGGCATACCGGTTTCCCCCCCAGCCGGTTCCACCACCTCGCCCTTTTTTGTGCGCATACCTCCCATATGAAACAAATGAGAGAGTCACTTAAGTTACTTATTCTCCACGGATTTGGAGGAACACTCTTCTGCTGCGGGGACCGTCGAACTCACAGAAAAAAACACCCTGCCAGGTGCCAAGATTGACTTTGCCGTCTTTAATCAGGATTTGTTCGCTGCAGCCAATCAGAGAGCTTTTACAATGCGCATCGGAGTTGCCTTCGGAATGTCGATAGCCGGGACGGCGATGAGGTATCAATTCTTCAAGGGTCAAAAGTATATCGTGCGGGACAGAAGGGTCGGCATTTTCGTTTATGGTAACCGCTGCTGTTGTGTGAGGACAATAAACAATGCAATCGCCATTTGTAATACCGGATTGACTGACAGCCGAACTAACCTGGCTTGTAATATCAATCATTTGGTTGCGGTTTTTGCTGCTTATGCGAAAATCTTTTTCGACGATTTTCATTACACACTCACCCCAAATTCTTCACTTCCTAACCGAAAGGTCTTTTTAGCATATATAAAAATCTATTCTTTCAGTCTTCACTGAGGAGTTTTTTCAGTTCCGTAATAAGTGATGGGATATCCTCTGTTGAGGTGCTCCACACGACATCCAGGTTGATAGAAAAGTAGGCATGAATAAGCCGGTTTCTCATGCCGGTCAAGACAGGCCAAGGTATCTCGGCAATGCTGTTGCGAAGCTCCTCCGACACTTGAGTTGCCGCCTCACCGATGATCTCAAGAAGACGAACGAGCGAATGAACCAGCTTTCTGTCGCTGTTCAAATCCTCGCGTGTCGAGGAGCGTATATACTGCTGGATTTCCAAAGAGGCATCCAGCATATGGCGCAACCTCACCTGGTCTTCACGCTTGATATTGAAGTTTTGCATTTTGTACCACCTCGTCACGGAAATACTGGCTTAAATCTTCAGGTGTCCGCAAATCTGCTTTTTTCCCGAGCATTTCTGTAAGCTCCATCTCCATTTTGATAATTGAAAAAAGGCCGGGCGTATGGCCTTCCTCAAACTCAACTAACAGGTCGATATCGCTATCTGGCCCCAATTGGCCACGGATTGCAGACCCGAAAACCGACAGCTTCCTGATACGATTCTTCTCGCAGAACTCCGTTAGCTTGCCTTCAGGCATTTTTTGGTCGAGCGAATAAACCATCTTACAAACCTTATGATGATTAATTATTTATCCTTGCCTAAAACAGTGTAAATCCCGTTTCAATCCGTGTCTATTTTTTTCTACATTTGTTTGACAACTTCTATACCTAAAAGCTCACTTAAGCCATGTTTGATAGTCTTTGCGGTTAAATCACAAAGCAATAGTCTCGTCGGCCTTTTATCCGGCTCAGCCTGCAAAACAGGGCAATTCGTATAAAAGGCACTGAACTTCTGCGCCAATTCGTAGAGATAGGATGTCAAATAGTTCGGCCTGTAATCAGCAACGGCGGCTTCTATCGCCTCGCCATAACGAATCAGATGTTTTGCTAAATCAAGCTCAGACGGCTCAGTGAGACTTAACCTTTTCAGGCCAGCAAGCTCGGTCTCAATATCTACATCCCGGGTTTGTGCCTTTCGTTCAATCGATTTTATTCGTGCGTATGCGTACTGCATATACGGGGCGGTATTGCCGTCCATTGCTAACATCCTGTCGAAGCTGAAGACATAATCGCTCGTCCGATTGTTAGAGAAATCCGCATACTTTACAGCACCAATGCCAACTGCCTTTGCGATATGAGCTTTTTTGTCCGGTTTCAGATTCGGATTTTTCTCTTCGACAATTTTCGTTGCCCGCTGCACAGCTTCATCGAGCAACTCTTTCAATTTTACATTTTCACCTTCTCTTGTTTTTAATGGTTTGCCATTTTCGCCCAACACACTGCCAAATGTAACGTGAACCAATTCTGTCTTCTGACTTCCGTCTTCTGACTTCTGTTTTATATCCCAGCCAGCCATACGCCCTACCGCGAACAGCATCTGAAAATGCAGACTTTGCCGTGCATCCGTTACATAAATTATCCTGTCTGCTTTCAGCTCTTTGACTCGATACCTAATCGCCGCCAAGTCTGTTGTCGCATACAAATACGCCCCATCGCCCTTTTGCACTCTCAACGGCAACGGCTTACCTTCTTTGTTCTTAAACCCAGCCTGTGGTGAGCCTGTCGAATCCACCGGAAAAACGCACATTGCCCCATCCGATTCTTGGGCCAAACCTGCTTTTTTTAACTCATCAACAACAACGGATAAGTCATCGTTATACGCACTTTCTCCCCGTATATCTTCGTTCGTTAACGTGACTCCTAACTTACGGTATATTTCGGTGTAATGAGATTCTGACCGCCTAACAATAGCTTGCCAGTAGCTTTTCCAATACTTTTCACCTCTTTGGAGACCGGCAATTGCATCTCTTGCATCTGCAGCAAAGTTCTCATCAGAATCATATTTTTGCTTGGCTTCTTGATAAAAAGCTTCTATGTCTTTTAAAATTTCATCATCTGAAAGCCATTCATCTTCTATTTTTTTAAACTCTTCAATATCTTTGGCAGTTGTTTTGTCTCTAAACAAAGCGCAGAGCATTCCGAATTGCAAACCCCAGTCGCCGATATGGTTTTGGCGGATGACTTTATGGCCCTCGAATTCGAGCAATCGGCAGATACAATCGCCGATGATTGTGCTCCGCAAATGCCCCACGTGCATCCGCTTGGCGATATTCGGCCCTGAAAAATCAACAACGATGGTTTTCGGCTTAGCTTCTTTCTCCACAGCGAGCCGATTTTTGGTATCAGCATTGATTTCAATTAATCTGCCAGCAATAAAATCGGCTCTCAGCCGCAGATTTATAAAGCCTGGTCCCGCGATTTCAGGCTCTTCGCAGATACCGCCTAAATCTAACTTTTCGACAACCTTTTCAGCCAGTTCTTTGGGATTTGTCTTTAACTCTTTGGCCAGTGCCATTACACCATTGACCTGATAATCGCCGAATTTGGGGTCGGTTGCGGGCCGAACTTGTGCTATACAGCCGCCTCGACCTGTGGCCAAGCCACCGGTAGCAGCGGTCATAGCGGCACTGATTCTGTCCTCAAGCATTGTAATAACAGGTTTCATTGTTTAGCGGTCTCTTCCCACTTCAGCCGATGGGCATCACCCCAGAGCAACTCCAAATCGTAGTAGTCACGGTATTCACGGTCGAAGATGTGTATTACGACATCGATAAAGTCGAGCAAAATCCAGCGTGCCTGTTCATAGCCCGCTCTGCCGAAACGCTGCAGACCCTGTTTTTTTGCGGCCTCACAGATTTCATCGGCGACGGTGCGTCTTTGCCTATCGCTTGTGCCGGTTGCGATTACGAAATAATCGGTAGCGGGAGATTTGCCTTTCAAATCCAAAACTACAATATCGCTGCAGCGTCGTCCATCCGCCAGTTGGGCCGCAGCCAGAGCAAAGCTTCGAGCCTCTGCGTTTCGCTTCTTTGCCAAATTATATCCTCTTTTTTTCAATAAAAGAAAAAGGCGACCGTCTCGCTCCAATTGAGCTTAGGCTCACGCCTAATTGGTGCAGCAGACCACCCCAATAGGTTACATTTAATCGAGATTGAAGTCAACTCTGTTAGGCTGGTGTATTAGTTGCCAAATCCGAGCCAGCTCTCGATAATGGGAGCAAACTTCACAATAACGCCGGCGAATACGACACTGACCATACTCATAAGCTTGATGAGGATGTTCAAGCTTGGCCCGGAGGTATCCTTGAACGGGTCGCCAACGGTATCGCCGACTACAGCGGCCTTGTGGGCATCAGAACCTTTGCCGCCAAGGTTTCCCCTCTCGATGAATTTTTTGGCATTGTCCCAGGCGCCGCCTGCATTGTTAAGCGTAACGGCCAGCACAAATCCGCAGGTCAGGCCGCCGGCCAAAAGGCCCATAACCCCTGCCACGCCAAGAATCAAACCCGTGATGACCGGGACTAAGATAGCCAGCAGTGAAGGCAAAACCATTGCTCTCTGGGCGCCTTTTGTTGATATGGCTACGCATCGGGCGTAATCCGGCTTGCCTGAGCCTTCCATTATGCCGGGGATTTCCTTAAACTGCCTTCGGACTTCGTTGACCATATCCCCCGCCGTTTTGCCTACCGCTTTCATTGTCATAGCACAGAAGATAAATGCCATCACAGCGCCTAAAAACAGGCCGCAGATAAGTTTTGGGTTCATTATGCTCAAATCGTATGCCGCAAGGAAATCAGAAAGGTGGGCGGTTGTTACGTTAATGGCCCCTTCAATCTGCTCTGCGGCATGGCCCTTGAAGAAAGAGATTTTTCCGACGGTATATAAGCCGTCAGCATTTTCGGATGCAAGCCGGCCAATCCAGATACGAATCTCTTCGATGTATGCAGCCAGAAGCGCCAAAGCCGTAAGAGCGGCTGAGCCAATTGCAAAACCTTTGCCCGTTGCAGCGGTGGTATTGCCGAGCGCATCGAGTGCGTCGGTTCTATTGCGGACTTCTTCGCCGAGGCCGGACATCTCAGCGTTACCCCCGGCGTTATCGGCAATTGGGCCGTAAGCATCGGTAGCGAGGGTAATACCGAGCGTCGCCAGCATACCAACGGCGGCAAAACCAATGCCGTAAAGACCCATAGCCACATCCGAAAAGCCACCGGCAAAACCATAGGCGCAAAGGATACAGGCCACAATGGCGATGACCGGCAGACCGGCGGAATACATCCCGGTTGCGAAACCATTTATAATTGTTGTTGCAGCCCCCATCCTGGTCTGCTCGACAATGCCTTGAGTGGGGGAATAATCGGCAGAAGTATAGTATTCCGTGAACTGGCCAATGAGGACACCGGCGACCAGGCCGGCAACGACCGAGCCGAAGATGCCCCAGCTAATCCAGTCTGTTGCCGCCATTATAGCCAGGGCAACAACAATCAATACGGAGCTGGTAAGAGTTCCTGTCAGCAGTGCACGTAACAGGTTCTTTTGCGTTGCATTTTCCTTGCAGCGAACGAGGAAGATTCCAACAATGGAAAGAATGATGCCCAAACCGGCAACAAGCGTTGGGGCAAGAACGGCCTTAAAGGGGTCCATTCCCTTCTCTGCCAGGACGCTCACTGACAGGGCGGCACCAAGTGCAGCGGTCGCAAGTATCGAGCCGCAGTAGCTCTCGAACAGGTCCGCCCCCATACCGGCAACATCACCGACGTTATCACCAACGTTGTCTGCGATTGTCGCAGGGTTGCGGGGGTCGTCTTCCGGGATACCTGCCTCGACCTTGCCGACAAGGTCTGCGCCAACGTCAGCGGCCTTGGTGTAGATGCCGCCGCCGACACGGGCGAATAATGCCTGTGTGGAGGCACCCATACCAAAGGTAATCATCGTGGTGGTGATTTCGACGAGTTTGTGGTCTGGAAGCATTCCCTTCGGCACGAGGGCCAGGCCGAGGAATTCAAGGCCGTTTCTCATATGTTCGGCTGTATAAACGAGTTTGTCGAGAATCAGATACCAGATAGTTATGTTGAGAAGGCCGAAGCCAACAACAATCAGCCCCATCACCGCACCGGAACGGAAGGCGACCTGCAGAGCGCTATTCAAGCTGTTACTTGCACCTTGAGCGGTTCGACTGGAGGCATTGGTTGCTGTCTTCATACCCAAAAAGCCGGAAAGGGCGCTAAAGAAGCCGGCCGTTAAAAAGGCTATCGGCACAAATGGGTTCTGCACACCAAAATAGGCAAGAACAGCAAAGATAACGAAGAGGATTAGAAAGACAAAGGCAACAACTTTATACTGACTAAACAGATATGCGTATGCCCCTTCGCGAACGTGCGAGGCGATGGCGACCATTTTCTCGTTGCCCTCTGGGTCAGCCATCATTCTCTTGTAAAAAATGTAGGCGATAACCAAAGCAAGCACGGAGGCAACAGGCGCAATCCACCACAGCCACGGTATGCTGCCTTCTGCTACTGTTGCTGACTTTACCTCAGCCGCGAAGCACGTCGAGGCGAATGCCAAAAAGCATCCTGCAATTCCAACCCTGTTAGCTTTCACTTTTTAGACTCCTTTTCGATAGCACCTTAATGTTTATTTCATTCGGAAACGTAAAGATACAAAAGTTTAATAAATGCAGCAGGCTTTTCAAGTATTTTCCGGACAGATCTCGGTTATGTGTGATAATCAGCGTTAATTGCTACATAGTCTCTGCTCAGGTCGCAGCCGTAGCAAAAATCGCTCGTATTTCCTGCACCTAAATTAACTGTTATTGTGTGTTCGATTTGCGAGACGACCTTACTCGCCTTTTTTGCATCGAATTTTGCAGGTTTACCATTTTTGAAAACGGTTATATTACCGAGTTCGCAGGAGAGCTTATTAGGGTTCAATTTTACACCGGCCGAGCCGACTGCACAGATAATTCTGCCCCAGTTCGGGTCGCCGCCGTGAACTGCGCATTTTACCAGCGGATAATTGGCTACCGCCCTTGCGGCCTTTGCTGCATCGGCTTTTGTGGCAGCACCTTTGACGACAACTTTGAATATCTTAGTTGCTCCTTCGGCGTCAAGTGCCATTTGCCTGGCTAAATCATCACACAATTCTGTCAACGCCTTTGCAAACTTTTTGTACCGCGGGCATTGACTGACAACAGGCCGATTACCCGCCAAGCCAGAGGCAAGAATTATTGCGGCGTCATTGGTGCTTTGATGGCCGTCAACGGTTAATTTGTTCAGCGAATTGCTGATAGCGCTCTTCAACGCCCTGCTCAGCAACGATTTTTTCATAACCACGTCGGTCGTAATAAAGCAAAGCGTCGTTGCCATATTCGGCGCAATCATTCCCGCCCCTTTGACGGCACCAGCTATTGCAACTTCTCTGCCGGATATTTTGACTTGACGAATGGCCTGTTTTGGTTTGGTATCGGTTGTCATTATCGCCTTCGCAAAATCCAACCCTGCTTTAGCAGAGACTGAGAGATTATCAGCAGCTCTTGAAATTCCTTTTGTTATTTTGTCGATTGCCAGTTGCCTGCCGATAATCCCGGTCGATGCAACAAGCACGTTGTGCGGGTCGGCTTCGATATGCTTAGCCGTCTCAACGCACATCTTTATCGCGTTTTTAACTCCGAGTTTTCCTGTGCACGCATTGGCGTTTGCGGAATTTGCAACTACCGCATAGATAATTGCGCTTTTGACGTGCCGTTTGCTTATCTCGACCGCCGCCGACGTGATTCTGTTGGTTGTAAAGACTGCCGCTGCCTTCGCCCCGCTGGGACAGACAATCAACCCTAAATCCTCGCCGCCGGATTTTTTTATCCCGCAGCGTATCCCCGCCGCCAAAAATCCCTTCGGTACGGTAATAGTATCGTTTTTCATAGTGTTTGCTCAAAAATAGAGTGGCTGTCCCTATTTGCCCCAATGAGATCCTATCTAGTGGAATTCAATAGCTATCTTCAGGCGATACAGCCCTAATCTTTTTTGATTCGGGTTCATAAAGCAGAACCCACAAGTTCAATATCTTACGTAATGGTTGCCGCACCCTTCTGTTCAATTCATTCATGTATGTCTGGGACGTAGGTAAAGCGAGTCCCAAATAAGGTTGAGCGCTAGTATGTTGTGTATATCGTTCTGGGAGTCCTTCCGGTCTCTCACAATAGTAAGAAACTACGCTTGCAAGCGCTCGGTCAAAGTTATTTCTCAGAGTCGATTTTTTACCCAAGCCACTCCCTTTGCATTCAACCTGCCACCATTCTGTTTCAGAAATACCAACGACATCCGGGCCCTTGTTCGAGAAGTCAATCGGTCGTATATCCTGACCATTGACGATCCACTCGCTGGCTTGCGAAAGGATCTGCAAACAAGCTGATTCGGAGTCGATACCTGCCCCCTTGGGTAGTGAAAATCGGTAGGGTTTAACACCTCTCTTCATCAAAAAACCACCTGCAGCAACAAGAACATCGATCTCCGGGGTTGTTCGCGTATCCGTCATGCCTATAGCTCCAAAAAATACCAAAAACATAGATGCCGATGTTAGCGTCTATTACAGACCCACCTTGTTTATCGCTCTTGCGATTCTCAAATCTATTTCCAGTCCCTCTAAGATATTTTCAGAATTGATAACCCCTAATGACACGGCTTCTTTGTGCAGTGCCTCATATATACGCAGAGCTTGCTTATAGGAAAGGTTTTCCCGCTCGATTAATTTTCGATGAAACTTATTTAATTTGTGTTTGTTCTTTACCACCGTGCACCTATAAATACCTGACTATGGTTAACATGCTACCGCAAAATAAAAAGTTACCTTCGCTATTATACCAAAACCTTTATTTCAGGCCAAGAGTCTCCTCCAGGCCAAAAATGATATTCATATTCTGAATTGCCTGGCCGGAGGCGCCTTTTACGAGATTGTCAATCGCCGAAAAAACTACGATTTTGTCCTTCACACAGCTAACAAAGATATGGCAATAATTCGTCCCTACACCAAAAGACGCACTTTCATAAAATCGTTGCCGAGAGTTCATCGATGAAGGAACCCGCTTTGTCTGTCTCGGCATGGCTGAGCCAAGACGGGCGCGAACCCAATTATGAACCCACACCTATAAAAATAGCGGACAAGAAAAATTATACCCTATCCGCTATCCGCTATACCCTATTGAAATTACCAGGCAAAGTGAGCAAATGCCTTATTGGCCTCAGCCATTCTGTGTACATTTTCCCGGGTGGTCATTGCACCGCCGTGCCCGTTATAAGCATCCATCAATTCAGAGGCCAACCGCTCACAGAAAGCAGAGCCTTTTTTGCTCCTGGCCGATTGTATTAGCCACCGAAACGCAAGCGACTGCTGGCGTCTGGGTCTTACCTGCATCGGGACCTGATAACTGGCCCCGCCGATACGTTTGCTGCGAACTTCAAGTAATGGTTTTACATTATTAACGGCGGTCTCGAACACCTCAAGGGGGCCGACTGGCTCCCGCTTGCCGTCCCTCTGGGGCTCCTTTTCCTGACCTTCCTGTGAAATGGCAGCCTTTGCCGAATGAGCACCCTTCATCTTTTGAGATATAATATCCATAGCATCATAAAAAACTTTCTGTGCGACGCTTTTCTTGCCGTCCCACATCAAACTGTTAATAAACTTCGATACCAGTTTGTTATTATATACAGGGTCCGGCTTTAATTGCTGACTTGAAGCAGTAAATTTTTTCGCCATTGTATCCTCATTGTAAAAAGCACAAAGCACAAAATCCACAACAAACTCAAATGACAAAAACATAAAATTCGATATCCGGATTTTCTCAGTTACTTCGGCCCTTTTGCTCCGTATTTACTTCTACCCTGTTTGCGTCCAGCCACACCAGCACAGTCAAGTACACCACGAACGATATGATACCGAACGCCCGGCAAGTCTCTGACTCGGCCTCCTCGAATTACAACCGTGCTGTGCTCCTGCAGGTTGTGGTCAATACCCGGTATGTAAGCTGTAACTTCCTTGCCGTTGGTCAGTCTAACGCGAGTGATTTTTCGCAAAGCGGAGTTCGGCTTCTTGGGCGTTTGAGTTCTTACTATCAGACACACGCCTCTTTTCTGCGGCGAGCCGCTGATTTCAGATACCCTTTTTCGGCCCTTCGATTTTGCTCTTGGCCGTCTGACCAGCTGGTTTATAGTAGGCATAATTGACTTTCACT
>CAYYFT010000037.1:0-11330 GCA_964471015.1 uncultured Pirellulales bacterium
TCGTATATCGCAACGACAGACAAAGAGGCCAGGATTTTACCGAAGATTTGTGGACACCAGGCTTCTTTAAGGGCCGTATAGATTCACCAACCAAAATCGTTTTCTGGGCAACTCTCGGCAGCAGCGGCAAGTTTGCGGCCGACGCCGGCGAATTAAAAGCAGACATTGAAGCAGTTCGTGAAGATTTACGTGAGCATCAAAATAGTATAATTGCCGCTGCAGTCCGCAGGATGCCTGACGGCGGAACCACCGATGGAGAACTTCGGAAACTCTATTTAGCCGCCGACCAGTTTATTACAAAACGCCAGCCGCCGCCTGAAAGTCACGAACCAAGAACCACTATTTTAGCTGGTTTCCCATGGTTTGCAGACTGGGGCAGAGATGCTTTTATAGCCTTGCCGGGCCTGCTGCTCTCAACCGGCAGATTCAAAGAGGCAAAGTCGGTTTTGACCACCTTCGCCGCAGCCGTTGACGAGGGCATGATTCCGAATCGATTCGATGACTACAGCGACACAGCATACTTTAATAGTATAGATGCTTCCCTTTGGTTTATTAACGCAGCTTTTCAATACTTAGAAACCAGCGGCGACTCAGAAACTTTTACACAGCAGCTTCTGCCGGTAATCCGATGCATCATAGACTCTTACCACAATGGCACGAGGTTCGGTATTCGTGCCGATGCCGATGGACTTATAACCGCAGGGGATGAGCAAACGCAGCTAACCTGGATGGATGCTAAATATGACGGAGTGGCTGTTACGGCTCGCTGTGGAAAAGCCGTCGAGATTAACGCACTATGGTACAACAGTCTTTGCTGGCTTGCCCGGTTTTATGACCAACAGGATACAGAGAGGGACCCCGCCTTGCGGGAACCCAACGCAAAGCATTACCACGCTATGGCGGATAAAGTCAAAACCAGTTTTTGCAAGCTGTTCTGGAACAAAACAGCAGGATATCTTTACGATTGCATTTTGCCCGACGGTTCAGCCGATGCGAGTCTTCGACCGAACCAGATATTCGCTGTTTCGCTTCCGTTTTCACCTTTGTCTGCTCAGCAACAACGCTCTGTTGTAGATGCAGTGCAAAAAAATCTGCTCACCCCCCTCGGCCTGAGAACACTAAACGTTCAGGACAGCCGCTATAAAGACACATATGAAGGCCCGCAGAATCAGCGGGACGAGGCTTATCACCAGGGAACAGTTTGGCCCTATCTGATTGGACCATTCGTAGAAAGCTATCTGAAAGTGAATGACTTTAGCCGAAAAAGCAAAAAAAAGGCAGCCGAATTTATCCAGCCTTTATTGCAGCATCTGACAGAAGATGGCTGTCTCGGACAACTCTGCGAGATATTCGATGGTGATGCCCCTCATAAGCCGAAGGGCTGTATCGCCCAGGCCTGGAGCGTGGCCGAGCTCATCAGAGCATACCAATTGGTAAATAGCTGACCCGGCTTCGCCTTCGGCTACGCTGAGGCGAGTTCACTCTTGATTTTCAATACCTATGGCATAAATTGCTTTTTTAACTTCGCTTATAAATGCTGAAATTTCAGATAAGCACTTCTCGTTGTCGCCTAAATTCTCTTCGACTAATTGCACTATCCTGGAACCGATTATCACACCGTCTGCACCTGCTGCCGCAACCGCCGCCGCATGTTCGGGCTTGCTGATTCCAAAACCCACACAAATCGGCACGGTAGTTAGTTCTTTTAGTTTCCCGACCAGTCCTTCAACCATATCAGAGAGCTTTTCTCTGCTGCCGGTAACACCTAATAGTGAGACAGCGTAAATAAAGCCGGTAGTCCTGGAGGCGATTCGCTTCATTCTTTCTGTGTCGGTATTGGGCGTAACCATAAAAACGGTATCAAGTCCTGCCGAGGCAGCAGGGCCCGTTATTTCATCCGCATCGTCAATACTCAAATCAGCAACTAAAACACTGTTGGTGCCCGCTTTGTGAAAATCGCTGAAAAACTTTTCCGTTCCATACTGGTAAATCAGGTTGTAATACATCAGCAGTCCGATTGGGATGTCCTTGTAATCCTTGACCTTTCGGACGAATTCCAGTGCCTTTTGCACGCTCATCCCGCTGTTCCTTGCCCGAATATCAGCCTTCTGGATTGTTGGCCCGTCCGCTATCGGGTCGGAGAACGGTATGCCAAGCTCTAAAATATCAGCCCCTGTATCGATAGCCGTTTTTATAATTGCAAGACTGGTATCAAAATCAGGGTCGCCGATTACAAAAAACGGTATCAATGCCGCTCTGTCCAGTTCAGAAAAAAGTTCCTTATATGTCTTCATAAATCACTTGCCCTTTTCAAAGGTCGATGTTTTTCCACAATTGAAACGTCTTTATCACCCCTGCCGGAGAGATTTACAACCGCTATTTGCCCCGGCCCTAACTTTCCCTTTTGACTCATAAGATAGGCTAAGGCATGCGCACTTTCCAAGGCCGGAAGTATTCCTTCGCATTTGCTCAGCAGCTCAAATGCATCGAGTACCTCGGCATCTTCCGCTGCGACGTATTCAGCCCTGCCGCTATCTTTCAAAAGACAGTGCTCCGGCCCGACAGCCGGGTAATCCAGCCCCGCACTTACCGATTCCGTTTCGTAAACCTGTCCTTCCGCATCCTGCAGCAGATAGGATTTTGCCCCGTGCAGGATACCCACTCGGCCGGCTACCAGTGTTGCAGCGTGTTTGCCGCTGGCCAGACTCCTGCCGCCGGCTTCAACACCGATTAGCTTCACATCTTTATCGTCCAGAAAAGCGGAAAAGATGCCTATCGCATTGCTGCCGCCCCCGACACAAGCAACAATCATATCCGGCAATCTGCCGATTTGTTCGAGACACTGCTGCCTGGCTTCTTTGCCGATACAGGTTTGGAAGTGTCTGACTATTGTAGGATACGGATGCGGCCCGCACGTTGAGCCGAAAAGGTAAAACGTATCGGTAACGTGAGCCGTCCAGTAGCGAAGGGCGTCGTTGATAGCGTCTTTGAGCGTCCCTGTTCCGCCTTCGATGGGAACAACTTCTGCGCCGCACAGTTTCATCTTGTGGACGTTGACGCTTTGTCGCTCAATATCGGTTACGCCCATAAAGATTTTCGTCTCCATTCCAAACAAAGCGCCAATCATCGCCGTCGCCAGGCCGTGCTGGCCGGCGCCGGTTTCAGCAATAAGTTTGGTTTTGCCCATATACTTTGCCAAAAGACCCTGGCCGAGTGTGTTGTTGACCTTGTGTGCTCCGCCGTGCAGAAGGTCTTCCCGTTTTAGATACACCTTAAAGCCGACGTGCTCGCTAAATCTGCCTGCATAATAAAGCGGGCTTGGCCTGCCGGCGTAATCTTTCGAAAGCTGCGCCAGTTCAGCCACAAACTGCTCATCTTCATAAAAGCGATAAAACGCCTGCTCTAATTCTTCCAGTACCGGTATCAAAACTTCCGGAACATAGAAGCCGCCATAATCTCCGAATCTGCCTTTATATTTCATATCTTATTCCTCGCTTCTCGATACTGTATACGTGGCACGGCCATCCTGGCCGTGTTTTCACGGGCTGGAAGCCCGTGCCACTATCGAGCATCCAGCCGTATTTACCCTCTCAAATGATGTATATTTTCAAATAATTTCTTCATCTTTTTATGGTCTTTTTTGCCGGGTTCAGCTTCGACACCGCTGCACACATCGATTCCGTAAACGCCCAGTTTGACCGCCTCGGCTGCGTTATCAGGATTTATCCCGCCGGCCAGAAAAACACGCTTCCCGATATGGCCTATGATATTCCAGTCAAAGCTTATACCCGTCCCGCCGTACTTTTCAGGGTCAAAGGCATCCAGCAAAATCGCATCAGTGAAAAAATCTTCCGCTCTTTCGACATCTGTCTGGTCTTTTACCCGTATCGCTTTCATTACTTTTACATTACGAGAGCGAAACTCCTTGCAAAACTCCGGGCCTTCGTCGCCGTGTAGTTGAACCCAGTTTAATTGACACAGGTTTTGTGCTTCGTCGATTCGCTCAATCGATTCATTCACAAACACACCGGCAATATCTATAAAACCCGGCAGTTTTTTTATTATCTCCGCCGCCTTTTCCGGCGTTATGTACCTTGGGCTTTTCGGATAAAAGTTAAAACCCAGCAGGTCTGCACCCATATCCATCGCCGCTGCAGCATCTTCATAATTGGTAAGACCGCAAATTTTAACTTTGACTATCAACATAAAAACCAAAAACTGAAAGCTAAAAGCTAAAAACCACAGTTGAAAGTTTAAAACTTTTGAATTTTACACTATGGTTTTGCATTTTTCGTTTTAAGTTTTACACTTTATTTGAGACTTCAATTAACTTTTCCAGACAAGCTAACGCTTTGCCATCGCCGACCGAGGCGTCCGCCATTTTGATTGCCGATTCGAAATCTTTTGCCAGACCTGCAACTATTATTGCAGCAGCAGCGTTAAGAATAACAATGCCTTTGCGCGGCCCGCTCTCTTTACCGCTTAGTATATCTCTTAGAACCTCAGCGCTTCTCTTAGCATCGGTTACCTTCAAGTCGTCTATGTTGGCCAATGGGATTCCTAACTCTTCTGCGTTTAGTTCACGGCTTTCGATTTGGCCTTCTTTTAATTCCATTATTTTAGTAACCCCTGCTGTGCTTATTTCATCCATTCCATTACTATGAACGACCATTGCGACTTTTGCACCCAGCAGCTTAAGGGCCTCGGCTATTCGTTCCATCAGATTTTCATCCGCCACACCCAGCACCTGTCTCTGTGCGCCGGCAGGATTAGCCAAAGGCCCGAGAATATTGAATACCGTTCTAAAGCCGAGACTCTTGCGTATTGGCTGAACATATTTCATCGCCGGATGAAACATCGGTGCGAACATAAAGCCGATATGTGCCTGCTTTATGCATTCTGCCACCGTCTCTGCGCCCGCGTCTATTTTAACGCCTAATTCCTCAAGCACGTCGGCCGAGCCGCACTTGCTGGTTATCCCGCGATTGCCGTGCTTGGCCACATAAACCCCCGCCCCCGCTGCCACTATCGCCGATGCTGTTGAAATGTTGGACGTTTTAATTACTCCGCCCCCTGTGCCGCAGGTGTCAACCAGATTATCGACGTTCACCTCTACTTTAACAGCATGGTTTCGCAGTGATTTAGCAAGCCCTGCCAATTCTGCTGCCGTTGCACCCTTAATGCGCATCGCTGTAAGAAATGCCGCAATCTGGACCTCGCTGACCTCGCCTTCAAAAACAGTATCCAGCAGTCCTTTCGCCTGCTCAAAGCTCAGGTCCCTACTCTGTAATAAAAGCTCGATATATTCAGTTATTGCTGCCATTCTCAGCGCCTTATTTTTTGTTTCTTTTCGGTTGCTATTGATAGGATGTTTTCGATTATTTTTCCGCCTGCGGGGGTCAAAATACTTTCCGGATGAAACTGCACGCCGAATATCGGAAGTTCTTTATGCTCTACTGCCATAACAATCCCCTCGAACTCCGCCGTCTGTTCCAGACACTCCGGCAGTTCCAGCGTATAGCAGCAGAGACTATGATAGCGTCCTGCCTGCAGCGGATTTTCCACACCGGCAAATATGCCTTTTCCATTGTGTGTTACTCGTGAGGGCTTGCCGTGCATCGGCACAGGAGCATGGCTGACTTTCCCGCCGAAATACTGCGCTATTACCTGATGGCCGAGGCATACCCCGAATATCGGCAGTTTATCCTTAAAGTAATCCACCACTGCCAGCGAGACACCGGCCGTATCCGGCGTTCCCGGCCCGGGCGATATCACAAGAAGGTCAGGCTCGAATTCGTCGGCAACTCGTTTAAGTTCTTCGATATCGGTGTCGGCCCGATAAACCTTCGCATCACAATTCCGCTTGCAGAAATCGTCCACCAGATTGTATGTAAACGAATCGAAGTTATCGATAAACAAAACCTTTCTCATCTTCTCTTTCATAGGATTTTGTCCTTTTTATTCTCCGCAAATCGCACGCAAGCAGGAGTTTGCTTTGTGCTCGGTTTCTTCAAATTCGGTTTTCGGGACACTATCGTGCACGATACCTGCACCGACCCGAATATAAGCGGTGTGGTCTTTGACCTGAAGACTTCTTATCGTGATGCAACTGTCGAACTGGCCGTCCACAGTCAGATACATAACTGCTCCGCCGTAGTAGCCGCGTTTGGTCTCTTCGAGCTGACGGATTATTTTCATCGCTTCAATCTTCGGTGCTCCTGTAAGCGTCCCCATATTCATCGTCGCAAGATATGCGCTTAGCGCATCGAGACCTTTTGCCAGAGTTCCCTTGACATTACTTACCAGATGTTGCACCGAAGCGTATTTTTCCACCGCCAGAAGTTCCGTAACGATTCTGCTGCCCGGCTCAGCCACCCTCGCAATATCGTTTCTCGCCAGGTCAACCAGCATTATGTGCTCAGCCAGCTCTTTATGGTCGAGCTTTAGTTCCGCCTCGTATCTAAAATCGGTATCTGCATCGATTTTATTTCCGACCTTGCCACGCGGCTTTGTGCCCGCTATCGGTCTGATTTCTACATCGCGATTCTCGCCTCCGCTAACTCGCAGATTAAGCTCCGGACTGGAGCCCATCAATATCGTAGTCGGCGTATTCAAATAGAACATATATGGCGAAGGATTCAATTTTCTAAGACGCTTGTAAACATCCAGCGGCTCATCAGGACACGGCTCTAACTTAGTCCTGCTCAACACCACCTGGAAAATATCGCCGTCGATAATGTGCTGCTTGGCATCACGAACTATTCTTTCATATTCCTCCTGGCTTGTATCACTTGAGGCAGCGGGTAGCGGACCTGTATATTTTTGTCCCCTGGGCGTGCCTGTTTTTGCGATATTGAAATAGTATTCGAAGCACTCCCGTGCCTCGGCAATTGCGGCCTCACGGTCACCGTCGGTTATCACGCAATTGACTATAACATAACCCTTGTTCTGTTTGTGGTCGCACAGAAAGATATTGTCGGCAAAGTACAGTTCATAATCAGGATTACCTAAAAGGTCTTCGCCGCTGGGCGGGAGTTTCTCAAACTGGTCTATAAAATCGTAGCTTAGTGCACCTAACAGTCCGCAGGTTACACGGAACGGCTTGCTCGCCAGACTAAAGGCAAACGCAACCGCCCGCAATACATCCATCTGGTTTGTGCTTTGCAGCCGTGATTGCTCATCTATGACTTTTTCATCTTGCTTAATTCGGCCGCTGATTGCTTCCGAACCGAATTCCACCGATTCGCAAAAACCAAAACTCTTTTTTGCCTTGGTGGACAAATATTCTATTATCCGCCTGCCGGTATTACTCAAAGCCTTAATGGTAAACTCAGCGCCGGTGCCGGTAAGGTAAAGCCCCGGCCTTGCCGTGCCGAAACTTAGCGCATTTTCAGCTAAATAATCACTCGCCTCGAACAGGGCACAATTTTTACTCCGCCCGTAGTCGCTTAGCCTGGCAAAAAAATCCACCGGCTCGTCTATATCGATTTCTTTGACGACAGGCACGATTTGCCCCGCCTTGGCATTGGCTATTATTTCCCTGTAATCATCCATTCTAACTTTTCCTTGTCATTCCCGCTTTTCCTTGTCATTCCCGCGCAAGCGGGAATCCATTTTCTTTTTATGTTCTCTGTGGCCTATTTCCTGTAATTTTTATCCGCAAATCCTCATAAATACAAACAAAAAAAGCGGCCTGTTTTTCCAACAGGCCGCCTTCTTAAAGAATCTAAATTTGTTTTCTACAGCAAATTACCGCCGCCTGCCGGGTTTATTCCGCAGGCCACCACCAACCAAACAAATTCTTTCGGTTAATCTGCATCATTGGAATTATACTACATCTCGCCGTTCTTGTCAATACCAAATCTCAAAGAAAATATTTTCGCCTGTTGACCCCGTTAGAAATACATCAAAAAAGGAAAATTTCTAACGGGGTTGACAAAGTATTCCATTTTGCCTAATATGCCTCGGCAGTGGTTTTTTGACCAAATTCTGCTGCCGGGAAGGTTATTTGTGATAGTTTTAGCTTGTATTCCTGCTCGTTACGGTTCTACCAGATTCCCGGGTAAAGTTCTCGCCAAAGATACCGGCAAATTCCTCATCCAGCACACCTACGAACAGGCCTGCACAGCGAAACTGCCGGAAAAGGTAATAATAGCAGCCGACGATAAGAGAATCGCTGATGCTGCCGAATCCTTCGGAGCTGAATGTATTATGACAAGCCCTGGCTGTGCAAGCGGCACCGACCGTATCGCTGAAGCCGTTGCTGACATTGATGTTGACATTGTCGTGAACTTACAGGCCGACGAACCCGAAATCGACCCAGCCAATATAGATGCCGTCGCCAGGCTCCTGATTGAAACTCAAAACTCAAAACTCAAAACTCAAAACTATTATGGTATGGCCACACTCGCCGCCGACTTCCAGAACGCCAGCCAAATCTCCGACCCAAACGTCGTGAAGGTCGTCGTTACGAGTATCAAGCATCGCTTGTCCGCCGTAGCTTCAGCGAAGGCGGAAGCATCGAGCATCGAAGCCCAAAGGGCGATTTACTTTTCGCGCTCTGTAATACCTTACGATAGAGAAAAAGCGGGCATTGGAAACCAGCATCAGTATTTGCGCCATCTTGGGATTTATGCCTATCGCAAAGAATTTCTATTAAACATTACCGCATTGCCACAAACAACACTGGAAAAAATCGAAAAGCTTGAGCAGTTGCGTGCTATTGAAAATGGCTTTAGTATATTGGTCGCTAAAGTCAAACACACCTGCGACGGAATAGATACTCCCGACCAATACGCCGAGTTCGTGAAAAGATATAAGAAAGGACAATAACTATCTGTCATTCCCGCGAAGGCGGGAATCCAGAATTCTTGAGAGTATTAAAAAATAATGAGTGTGCAAAATAACAATGTAATAAACGGCAACTGTTGGGTCGCTTATTTTGACATCCTTGGCTTTAAAAAATTGATGAATAATTTTTCTGTTAGGTATGTTCGAAACGTATTAAAACAAGCTATCAATACGGGTAAAAGTTCTAATATTGAATGCAAGTTCGTATTTTTTTCGGACAGCTTCGCTTTTTACACTGAAGATGATTCAGTGGAGTCATTTTACTGTATAGAAGGAACGTCAGCGATTTTTTTCCATGCAATGTTTCTGGGAAAGGGAAAGATTCCACCGGAAGAGATTCCAAAGGAAACGTTTCAATGGGAAAAGATTCCAATGCGAGGATGTTTGAATGTTGGACGGTTTTATGCTGATGAAAAGGATAGAATATTTTTTGGTCCCGCATTGATAGAAGCGATTGATTGTGCCGAAGGGCAGAATTGGATAGGTTTTATTCTTTCTGAAAAAACCAGAAAAAGGTTGGCAAGTTTTGAGTCCGTAGGTATTAAACCCGGTTATGAGAAGAGGTATGTAGAGTACGAAGTCCCTTTTAAAAAGGTGCAAAAACAACGTAAGTTGCTTGCCTATAACCTAAACCTGTCCACTACAATTGGTAATACAGAATGGGCAAGAAATCAACAGAATCAACTGTGGGCGGCTTTGGATTATATGAAGTATATGGCCCAAATGCTCTCGACAAAGGAAGTAAATCAAAATGCAGATGTTGAAAAATGCTCTGACTACGAAGAAATAATTACTAAATATGAAAATACAAAGAATTTTTTGTTCAGTTTTTATCCTTGGTTAGAAGAAAGAAAAACAAGTTAATTTCTCTGTGAACTCTGTGTCCTCTGTGGCTAAAAATAAAATTGAGAACGTAACTTAATGAACAATATGCAAAACTTAAAGCAATACGATTTGGAGCCGCGAACACTCGAATTCGCAAAAAATATCAGAACTTTTGCGGGCAGATTGACCAAAAACTCGGCTAATTTTGAGGATGGAAAGCAGCTCATCCGCTCTTCCGGCTCCATCGGTGCCAACTACATAGAAGCCAACGAATCGCTCGGAAAAAAAGATTTTGCTATGAGAATTAAAATCTGCCTCAAAGAGGCCAAGGAAAGCCGGTATTGGCTGAAACTTTTGGATACTCAGCAGGATTTAGAACTCCAAAAAGAACGTGCAAAATTGGAAAAGGAAGCCGACGAGCTTTTGAAAATCTTCGCAGCCATTCTACAGAAAACCAAGTGAGTTTTGAAAATTGAATATTGATAATTGTAATTTATTTGTTATTTGTAATTTGTTATTTGTAATTTCCTTTGGATAAAGGTGTTTTATGACCAAAGACAAGGACTTATTAGCTTCTACAAGTGATACTTCCATCGAGAGTGAATTTTTCTCACCAATCCCTGCTGGCTATAAAAAAGGAAAAACCCGGTATGTCTTTGTTATGGGCACTGTGATGAGCGGCCTGGGTAAAGGAATATTTTCCTCTTGTTTAGCCAAGCTAATGCAGGATAAGGGCCTAAAAGTCGCACCGATTAAGCTCGAAGGATACTTGAATATCGATTCCGGCACACTCAATCCATTCCGCCACGGCGAAGTGTTTGTGCTCGATGACGGTATGGAATGTGATATGGATTTAGGTACTTATGAAAGAATGCTCGACCAGAACCTCTCGAAGGCAAACTTCTGCACTTCGGGCCAAATCTTCAACAACGTCCTCAACAAGGAACGGCACGGCGACTACCTCGGCAGAGACGTTCAGATGATTCCCCACGTCACCGGCGAAGTCAAATTGAAACTACGCCAACTCGCTGCCGAAACCGATGCTGATATGGTATTTGTCGAAATCGGAGGGACCGTCGGCGATTTGGAAAATGCCTATTACATCGAGGCGATGCGAGAGTTGGCCTACGAAGAAGGCCCGAATAGCTGCTGCTTCGTAGCACTGACATATATTTTAGAACCTCAAACCCTCGGCGAGCAAAAATCAAAGGCTGCTCAATTGGGTATCAAGCAGCTTATGCAGTGTGGTGTTCAGCCGGACATCATCGCCTGCAGGGCAGCCAGTCCTGTCAGCGAAAAAGTCAGAGAGAAGATAAGCATATACAGTAATGTCCCCTTAAAAAGAGTTATTTCTCTGCCCGATTCCGCCAGCATTTATATGATACCAGCTAAGCTCAGAGAAAGCGGGCTGGATTTTCAGGTCCTGCGACTGCTCAAAATAGAGGACAGAATCAATCTGCGCCACGAACGAAAGGCCTGGGCCAAATGGTGCGATTTCACCGACAAAATAGACTCCCTCAATCGCAAAATAACCATCGGTATCACCGGCAAATACACCGCTGTTCGCGACAGCTATGCCTCGATAATCAATGCCCTTGAACACGCCGGCATCGCCCTTGGCTGTAAGACAGAAATAAAATGGATTGAAACAACCG
>CAYYFT010000037.1:11430-12700 GCA_964471015.1 uncultured Pirellulales bacterium
GGATTTCAAATGGCTGTTATAGAATTCGCCCGCAATGTCTGCGCGATTAAAAAGGCCAACAGTACCGAGATTCAACCCGATTGCCCCGAGCCGGTAATCGATATTTTGCCGGAGCAGAAAAAATTAGAGGGACTGGGTGGAAATATGCGCCTCGGCGGAAGGGATATAGAATTAAAACCCAAAACCCTCACTTGGAAGCTCTTCGGGAAAGCCGGCTCTGTCAGGATGCGATTTAGACATCGTTACGAGGTTGACCCGCGGTATACCGAACGGCTTGAAAAGGCAGGTCTGGTTTTTTCCGGAAAAGCGCCCAATCAGCCCATTATGCAAATCCTCGAAATTCCATCACACCCGTACTTTTGTGCTACTCAGGCGCATCCCTGCCTCACTTCACGTCCATTAAGGCCTCACCCTATGTTTGTAGGACTTGTTGCTGCGGCAATGCAAAAACGTTACCCCCAGGAAAAACTGCCCGATTGTATAAAGGCCACCCAAAATGTATGTGCTCTAAATAGTTAATTTGTATGCGGTAGAGGTGTAGGCCCCTTATGCATTTCTAATTCTTTTCTGAGCTCCGCTACTTCCACTTTGAACCTCTCGTTTTCCTCACGCAGTCTGACGATTCCTTCAAAATCCTTTAAAGCATTTTCTGCCAGCTCTTCTATGTCCCCCTCTATCTTCATCTTTTCTTCAAGGGCCTTTTTTTCTTGCAGACATTTTTCAACTAACTCCTTGTGCTTTTCTATCTTCTCTTGGCAGCGATCTAAATCTTTCTTTAACTGAGTGTTTTCATTAGCAACAAGCCTGCTTTTTCTTGTGTCTATTTGGCTCTCCTCCTCACAGCCTGCAACAAACGCAATTCCGACAACTGTTAAAAAGATTATTTTTATAATCATTCTTTTCATTTTCTATCATCCTTTCGAATAAACTTTTAAATCGGTGGTTTAAGACTTTTGTTGATTATTCCGAGATTTCGAAAAAATACTCTATCCTATTCAAAAAGCACTTTCAGCTTTGCTTTGTCAGCCGGGTTGATTTGGCTCTGGTCCGTCCACACAGCCAAATCCAGACTTTTTCTACAGGAACAGTCTTCGCAAACAAGCTCACTTCCACTCTGCAAGACCGCCTTGATAAGTTCCAGGCAATTGTTTGTTGCTGTTTGCAGATTTGCAGTAATCTCCTTAAGAAGTGTCTGCTTATCCTTTTGCTCTTCGTGGGCTCGCCAGCAGTCATAATCGCTCGGCAGTGCAATCAGAGCATAGCAGATTTG
>CAYYFT010000038.1:0-12620 GCA_964471015.1 uncultured Pirellulales bacterium
AAAATATGTGGAAAAAGATGCGGCGCTTGAGAGGCGTTTTCAGCCGATTTTAATCGACCCACCAAGCGTTGAGGAAACAATAGCGATTCTGCGAGGCCTAAAGGACCGCTACGATACTCATCACGGTGTCCGGATTACGGATTCCGCACTTGTTGCGGCAGCTACTTTGTCAAACCGGTATATTTCCGACCGATGGCTACCGGACAAGGCGATAGATTTGATTGACGAGTCGGCTTCAAAGCTGCGGATTGAGAACGATTCGCTGCCCGGCGAGCTGGATGATATTCGCAGAAAGATAATTCAGCTGCAAATTGAACGTGAAGCGTTGAAAAAAGAAAGCGACGCTGCAAGCAAAGAGAGATTAAAAAATGCCGAAAAGCAATTATCCAAATTGCAGGAGCAGGACAAGAACCTCACGGCACAGTGGGAAAGTGAAAAGGGTGATATTGACCAGATAAAACAGTTGAAACAGAAAATCGAGGATGCTCAAAACGAGTTTGAAAACGCCCAGCGCAAAGGTGAACTGGAGACTGCTGCCCGTTTGAAATACAGCACAATAGCTGATTTGAAAAAAGAGTTACAAGAAAAAGAAGAGCAACTTTCCAAATCCGACAGAGGCATAATCCAGAACGAAGTAACTGAAGAGCACATAGCTGAGGTAGTTTCCAAATGGACTGGGATACCCGTGGCGAGGTTGTTGAGCGGTGAGCGTGAGCGCTTAATGAAAATGGAGGAGGCCATCGCTGAAAGAGTAGTTGGCCAGGAAGAAGCAGTTACGGCACTTTGCAATGCGGTGCGGAGGAGCCGGGCCGGGTTGGGTGACCCAAATCGACCGATAGGGTCATTTCTATTTCTCGGGCCTACGGGCGTAGGCAAAACCGAACTTTCCAAGGCGCTCGCCGATTTTCTGTTTAACGACCCGAATGCTATGACCCGGATTGATATGAGCGAATTTATGGAGCAGCATTCGGTTGCGCGGCTTATAGGCTCGCCGCCCGGCTACGTTGGTTACGAAGAAGGCGGCAGATTAACAGAGGCTGTCCGGCGTAAGCCATATTCGGTAATTTTATTAGATGAGGTTGAAAAGGCACATCCGGATGTTTTTAATGTGCTGCTGCAGGTTTTCGACGACGGCCGATTAACCGATGGCAAAGGCCGAACCGTGGATTTCAAAAACACCGTTATCATTATGACCAGCAATATTGCAAGCCAGCAAATTCAGGAACTGACTGAAGAGGCCGGTGCCGACTGGGAAATCGAGGCCCATGTCAAAGATGCCCTCAAGAAGGTCTTCAAGCCGGAGTTTTTGAACCGTATCGATGAGGTAATCGTTTTTCATATGCTCACAAAGGAGGATTTAAGAAAGATTGTCGATATCCAGCTCAATTACCTCAGTGGACGTATGAATGCACGGAAAATAGGGCTTGAATTCACGGACAACGCACGTAAGCAGATTATGGACGAGGGTTACGACCCTGTTTTTGGTGCAAGGCCCCTGAAACGGACAATTCAACAGCGATTAGAGAATCCACTTGCCGCTGAGCTTTTGACCGGCAAATTCGCCGAAGACGATACGATAAAAATCGACGCCGATGCTCACAGATTCACATTCGAGAAAGTGTAACACACGTCTTTTTAGAATATTTTACATTGTGGGGTCCAACTCAAAATTGCGGTGAAGGGCACGGTGGAGAGCTAATTTTTGAGATTTATCTTGAAGTTTTTGGGATAAAGGTCAAAATAATCGAAATTGCAGGGTGCTAAAGGTGAGGATAAGTCCGCCAGAGACAGACAAGGTTGAAGGGATAATATGCTAAAAAGATACGCGGCATTTTTCTCTCTGCTTCGCTCAATTATTGATATTATAATTATTGCCATCGTTTGGGTTGCTGTTTACTTCGTTCGATTCCATCTGGGGATATTCACGACCACAAAGGGGATACCAAGTTTACAAAAGCATCTAAGTCTTGCACTGCCGGTCGTTTGCATTTGCTATTTAGGGTGTTTGTGGTCGGGACTTTACAAATCCAAGCGAGTTCAGATTATGTTTAAGCAGCTTGGGGATATTCTGAAAGCGAGTCTGCTGAGCGGTTTGCTGGTGCTGGCATTTCTCTACTACCTTCAGGATGTGCCTTACTCAAGAAAGCTGTTGATATTGTTCATAGTGATGCTGTTTGCAGGGCTGTGTCTCTCACATTTATTGGCGATAGAAAGCTTACGGTTTCTGCGAAGAAGAGGATATAACCTGCGATATTACGCTGTGGTAGGTGCAGGGAAAAAGGGACAATTGCTGGTTCGGGACATTAAGCGAATGGGATGGTTGGGATTAAGATGCGGGTTTTTCGTGGACAATAATCCCAGCCGTATCGGCACTGAATTGTCAGGGGTGCCTGTATATGGCCCTGTTGAGAAATTGGCGGAATTGATCAAAAACAAGAGGATAGACGAGGTTTTTCTTACTCTTAGCGGCAACGAAGCTCAGGAGGCATATCCAATTCTTGAGTCTCTCCAGTGTGCCGGCGCGACTATACGCATTGTTCCTGACTGGGGCAACCTTATGTCAATAAGCGATGCGGAGGCAGTGCCGATTGGCTCTCAACTGCTATTTTCGTCGGCGGATCCGCCGTTAAGCGGGCACAACATTGTGCTGAAAGAAATCTTCGACCGTGCGATGGGACTTGCATTGCTTATTGTACTTTCGATTCCTATGGCAATAATCGGTGTGCTGGTTAAACTATCCAGTAACGGACCGGTTTTCTACAAACAGGCGAGGGTGGGTATGGACCAGAAGGAATTTGAAATGCTGAAGTTTCGCACAATGACAGTTGATGCGGAGAAAAAAAATGGTCCACAATGGGCCAAGCCGGACGACCCAAGACGCACGGCAATAGGTGCGTGGCTGCGGCGCGGAAGCCTGGACGAACTACCTCAGCTTATAAATGTAATAAAAGGCGAAATGAGCCTTGTTGGTCCGCGGCCGGAGCGGCCTCACTTTGTGAAACAATTCTCCGAGGAATACAAGAAGTATATGCTCAGGCATAAACTGAAAGCCGGAATGACCGGATGGGCTCAGGTAAACGGCTTTCGCGGTGATACTTCTCTAAAAAAAAGATTGCAATATGATTTATACTATATTAAGAATTGGTCGTTTGGATTGGACCTTAGAATACTGTTGTTAACTCCCTGGCGTATTATAAAAAGCAGAAATGCGTATTAAAATAACGGATGAACAATCCAGCGGTGTTCATATCTCAATTCTGCTGGCGGTTGCGTTTTGTGTCGGCATATATCTTGCCAGCACAGCGGTTCTTATTGCAAGAGACGGGATAACTTTCATAGAATACGCCAGAAATCTTGAGGTCTCTTCCCTCAAGACAATAAAGAGTGAATATCAGCACCCTGGTTATCCCTTTCTAATTACTGCTGCACATAAAATAGTGAAAACAGGATACGATGGTTCATCACTGTGGAGTTGGATTTATTCTGCTCAAGCTGTGGCCCTGATATTCAGATTGCTCGCTGTAGCATCACTTTATTTTGTCGGCAAAAAGATTGTAGGACAGAAATTTAGCTTCTGGGCACTGTTAATTCTTGTGCTACTTCCGAATCCTGCGAAACTTGGAAGTGACGCCCTCAGTGATTGGCCACATATTTTCTTTTTGTCAACCGGCTTTTTGCTGCTGATATGGGGAGCAACAAGCGGGAAATGGTGGTTGTTTGGTTTTTCAGGGCTGGCAGCTGGATTGGGGTATCTAATCCGGCCTGAGTGCGCTCAAGTGGTTGTGTTTGGTACCTTGTGGCTGGGCCTGCAGGTGTTCTGGTCGCAACGTATTATGCGTAAATATAAAGCGGTGTTTGCATTGGCGTTGCTGCTTGTTGGTTTTTTGGTTACAGCCGGGCCATATATGAAACTGAAGGGAGCGGTATTTCCTAAAAAGCAGTTAGTTCAGTTCGTACCCAACACGCAATCTTCTGAAACTTACGAACAGGAAATCCAAACCTATTCAAGTACAGTATATACGACAGGTATTGTGCCGTCAGATGTTGCAGGGGCTCTGGGTAAACTGGTGCAAAGAGTTAGCGAGATTCTGGCGTGGTTTTTTGTGCCAGCTTTATTAATAGGTATGTATAAGTATTTCAGGAAGCGAAACTGGCGTGAGCCAGAAAGGTTTTTTATAATCGCTCTTATTGCTTTTAACATACTTATAATGACATTGCTATATTGTAAATACGGCTATATGAGCAGAAGACATACTTTGCCGTTAGTAGTGTTTACAATTTTTTATATTCCCGTTGGTTTGGAGGCATTAGCTTCCTGGCTCGATAAGAAGTTTTCCAAAACAATGGGACGACTGTTTACTTTCAAGGCTAATACGGACTTTTGGTTTTTGGTTTTGTTGGTAGTCGGTATTTCTATATGTAGTCCGAAATTACTAAGACCTATACGTATGGAAAAACAGAACTACCGGGATGCCGCCCAATGGCTGGCAAAGAATACTGATGAGAATGATATCATCGCTACCTCAGATGTTCGTATTAGCTTTTATGGCGAGCGCAAAGGCATCCAATATGAGGATGGGCCGATACATGGGGAATCGCGGTACTTCGTGAAAGTTGTTAAAAACAGCAGTCAACCCCTGCATACAAATAAAAAGTTAGAAGTAAAAAAGGTTTTTGAGAGCCCTAAAAGGGAATCCAAAGTTATCATATATCAAATACTTTAGATTATCTTTCAACCACAACTATATTCTCTCTTTAAAATATGTTTAAAGGCCGGAAAACCGAGGGCAAAAAACCTTTAATTGACTTTAATGACTACAGACAAACTGTTTTTGTCTCCGGCGTCGGCAGAAGCGGCACTACGTGGGTCGCAAACATCATAAACTACGCGAACGACTACCGCTTTATGTTTGAGCCTTTCCATCCACAGAGAGTAGATGTTGTCAGGTTCAGGAGTGGTGAAATCCATTCGGCTTTTTACAAGAATATATGTACTAAACCTGAACAAGAAATCGATAATATTTCTCGTTTTCTCGGTAAGCCTTACGAACAGAAAGCCTTCGATGCGGTTGGTGTACCATCAACTCTATGCAGGACGGAAAGCCTGATACCTTCCAGCAACAGTCTGATAGAAAACTTCAAAAACCATATCACCGATAAGCAGATTAAAAAAGCTGTTGAAATACTGGGTTTGTTCGGACTAAACAGAATTTATTCTGAGGATTCAATGCCGCTTGTCAGCGGCGGTGAGCAAAACCTTTTTACTGGTTGAATTCACCCCCTGTTTTGCAGATATGATAGACTGAATATAGTTTTGCATTGATTGCTGGTAGATGGTACGGTCAAATCTAAGCGCATTATCACGACATTTCTGGGCGTCAAATTCCTCTTTTCTTTCCTCAAATAACGAAATACTTCTTCTCAATGCTTCAGGACTTTGTTCATAGAAAAATATTCCCGTTGCATCTGCATTTGCAGGTTGAGCATGGTTTAGTCCTATTACCGTTTCTAATGCTCCGCCTCTGCCAAAAGCTATAACCTGCTTACCACAGGCCTGTGCTTCAAGGGGGACGATGCCAAAATCTTCTTCGCCGGGAAATATCAAGGCCCTGCATTTTTTTAAGTATTCGATAACTTCACTATCATCAGCATTGTCAACGAAAAAAACATTAGCAGAGGCTATACTCTTGAGGCGAGGCAACTCCGGGCCATTTCCTACAATTACAAGTTTTTGACCGATAGCAGTAAAGGCCCTAATCGCTATATCTATTCGTTTATAGGGCACCAATGCGGAAAGAACAAGGTAGTAGCCGTCATCGTCGTCAGAAATAGCAAATCGGTCGCATTCAACCGGAGGATAAATGACCACTGAATCCCTATTATAGGATTGTTTAATCCGATTCTGCACGTTTCTGCTGTTAGCTATAAAATGCGTTACTCCGGACGAAGTCTTTTTATCCCAGTTTTTGAGCTGGTTTAAAACATATTCTGCAAGCATTTTTTGTGGGTTACTCAGTGTTTTCAGGTATGAGTCCCGCATATGCCAAGCATAGCGCATCGGGGTATGACAATAACATATATGTAAGAGGCCTTGCGGAACTTTAACGCCTTTTGCGACACAATGGCTAAAACTCAAGACATGGTCATATCCGCTCAAATCGAATTTTTGTATGGCATAGGGGAAAAATGGTAAGTAAATCCTGAAATTTTTTCTACTACCCGGCAATCGCTGGATATATGAAGTTTGTATTTTGTGCGTTTCTATGATTTCCGAGACGGAGCCTTGGAAGTGCACCAATGTGAAGATGTCGGCATCCGGGTAAATCTCGCATATAGCCTCCAGACAGCGTTCACCACCCCGCATAGCAGTTAACCAGTCACAGATAATGGCTATTTTTACCTGTCCATGACGTGGTATCACAGTTGTATCAGCCGGCAGGGAAATCTCTTTAACGGACCTATACTTTGTAAACCACAGACGGAAACGTTTATGGCCTTTCCCCACCTTATATCCCAAATACTTCATAAAGGTTCTCAATATGAATTCGGGAAATAAGTAGAACTTTCTTTTGCTCAGCAGAAACCTGAACTCCGATTTGGCGTATTTAATTGCTTCATCTTCGGCTTTTCCAAATTCTCTTAAAAGCCAATTTTCCGTCCTATGGAATATTCCCATATCAAAATACCGCCTGAAGTCCTGCCAAACGGTATAATTATGGGAATGAAGCACCATCGCATCGGCGACATAAGTTATTTTATAACCTTTTAGGAGAATCTTAGCCCCGGCGCAGGCATCCTCTCCAAAAGGTAACCCGCTTTTGAAATATCCAATCTCTTCCAATACAGATTTTCTATAAGCCGCAAAGGAATTGGACAAAAAAGCTGTTTTGATGCCACACTTTTTCTTATCTTCCAAAACTCTTGTGTAAGAAGTGTCAGGATAATTAAACAACCTCAAATGCTCTGCAAAGACAGACGCTTCAGGATATGGCAGTTGTCTTCCAAAAGCGGCCCCAATTTCTCCGTCATCAGTAAAAGATTTGGTGATATTTTCAATAGCATATTCATCGTACGGTAAAGCATCCTGGGTCAAATAAACTAAAATATCACCTTTTGCCTTCATAGCTGCTGAAGTTCTCGTTCCGCCATGGTCGAACTCCGATTGCGGAATGGTTATAATATTAGCTTGATGAGATTGAGCAATATCTACAGTATCGTCGTTTGAGGATGAATCTACTACTATCAACTCATAATTCTTGATTGTTTGAGATTCAAGTCTTGTGAGTAAAGAAGACAGATATTTTGATGCGTTGTAGGTTGGGACAATTATGGTAATCATTACTTATGCCAACATGTACCTTAAGGCGTTTATCTGAATCGCTGGGCAGTTGTAAGCAGGGTTTTATTTAACAGCAGCGACCAAAAAGTGCTACGAGTGTCAAATTTTTTCAGCATCCGATAGTGTACCAACAGCAGCTTTACGCGATACGGCTTTCCCAATAAACGAATGATACTCATCCTCCGTGCCTTTTGTGCGCCTATCCGGTTCCCGGAATGCTGCCGGTAGAGAATGGACGGAATTGACACATAAGCAATTTTGCCATGTCTGCATACATTAAGGGCAATCCACCAGTCATACATTATAGCTTCGGCTGGAACAGGTATGGATACGGCCCTTGCTCCTTTGTTTATCATCACTGTGCAGCCCGTTACAACATTTTGGGCCATAATTTTGTTTAAACTATCACCTACGTCAGGAAAAAGCCTCTGATACTTCCACATCGAATCGGCAATTATGTTCAAAGCGGAGTCTACAACTTTCAAGTCTGTATGTATCAATACAGGTTTATTCGGATAAGTTTGTTCTGCTTCTTTCATCACGTTTAGTGTCAGTTCTATCTTGTTTGGCAGCCAAATATCATCCTGGTCACTGAACATAATATACTCGGTATCCGCATATTCTAACAATTTCCCAAAATTCAAACTTGCCCCCAAACGGTTCCCATTATCCACAACCAACCTGATTCTTCCCGGCAGCCGAGCTGCGTAGTCTTCCACAATACGAACGGTATTATCGTCTGAACCATCATCTCTAATTAAAAGCTGCCAGTCCTGATTAGACTGAGCGAAGATAGATTCCAACTGTTGCTTTAGAAACTGCTCTCCGTTATATGTCGCCATACAGATTGAGATTGCAGGTCGAGCCATTCTATATCCTCAATCTGCTACCTGTTATACGGTCAACTTTATCGTAAAGGCCGAAAAATGCTAAGAAAGCCGCCGACAACAAGCACACACTAAATGGATACAACCTAAGAGCGCTAACTATGTAACGGCGACCCTGTTTTACTCTGCCCTCGGTGACCAGCAAACTACCGATGTTTATCCTGTATCTTGCCAGCAGCTCTCTCTCCACTTCAAATTCGCCTCGGTTTTTCTCCAGAACCAGCTCCATGGCATCAATGAGGCTGTTAGGATTGTCAGAAGCGTTATTCGAGTCATAATGTGCAACCACCAACGGCTCATCGACACACCTAAAATGATATCGCTTCGATATTCTAAGCCACATATCCCAGTCCACAAGATTGCGGAGCCTCTCATCAAACAGCCCCACGTTGCTGAAACATTCCTTTTTTATAAGAACAACCGGGCTTCCTATAAAGTTGCCTTTCAAAAGCTCTTTGTGTATATCTCCATCCTTTTGACTCACCCAGGAAAATGGAATATAAGTCCTCCCGTGGTTCCCTGTCTTCCAGAATGCCGTATATATAACACCTACCCCAGGCGATGCATCTTCTAAAAGCTCTATCTGCCTGGCCAGCTTTTCAGGAAACCATTCGTCGTCACTGTCCTGGTATGCTATGTAGTCGCCTCTGGCAGCTTTTACACCCGTATTCCTCGCCGCCGCCTCACCTTTGTTTTCCTCGTGCCGGACGTATCTAATCCTTTCGTCATTGAAGCTACTTACAATTTCTTCCGTATTATCGGTTGAGGCATCATCGACAATAATAAGTTCAAAATCCCGATATGTCTGGTCTAACACGCTCTTAATAGAACGACCTATTAACTTCCTCCGATTATAGGTCGGAATAACGATGCTGACAGTTGGTTTATTCTCCGTCTTGGCCATATTTGTTCTGTAAAAACATCGCTAACACCGGTTAATTACCAAACTAATCCCACTTACACCTGAGCTTAATGCCATCAGTTTCGCCAAAATCAACCCACATGTCAACTTTGAAATCTAAGGTCTAAATACCCGACACTTCAGATTTTGCACCAAAGAGTAAGGCAGAAGCCATAAAAGAAGATTGCGCATCAACCCGTAAAAAGCCCAGAATGAAAAATCGAAGTTATCAAGTATAATTCTAAGGCGCGACTTTAATTGCTGATTGCGCCAGCCCAATGAAATACCATCGGGCGTAACAAATGTGCGCACGAGATACTCAGGAATATTGGCCACTTTGAATCGTCGAGTAACTTTAAAAAACAGGGCGAAATCCTCAGCAGAAGGATGTTCAGTAGAATAAAACCCGACTTCTTTAAATATTTCCAGGCGGCACATCACGGTTGGGTGGCAAAACATATTATTTAAGAACATTCTTTTTCGGATGTACTCGTGTTTAGCCGGCGGACAAAACCTCCAGAGGGGCCTACCAGAACGGTCAACAAACAAAGCCCACGAACCTACGAGAAAGACATCAGGATTATTTTTCAGAAAGTCTCTTTGTTTAGCGAAGCGGTCCGGCGAACAGATATCCTCAGCATCAAGGCGTGCTACATATTTGTACGGCTGATGGTCGAATATGTGCCGGAGTCCACGATTGAGAGCATATTCGACACCTTCATTTGTTGGTGAGTGCAAGACGGTGGTCGAAGGGTGTATTTGCCGTAACTGCTCCTCTTCAACTAAGGTGCTGCTGCCATCATCTGCAACCAGCACATCAACAGGTATGATAGACTGAGAGACGGCAAACAGCGACCGTTTCAACCCCTCAAGATTGTTGTAATGTGGTATCAAAACCACAACGTCCGTGCCTTTTGGCAAAGGATATTTTACATCCATTTCATGCATCAATTTCAAATATCAGCGTTCTAAGCTGTCTACACATATTAAGTAATCTTACCCCGAGCAGGCTTTTCAAAAGCAAATAGAGCATTTCCGGCCTTCGGCATCCCAACTGCCAGAGTTTCCGCAATTCGGTGCGTGCGTCTTTTAACTTGTTGCCGCCTACGAATTCCCTGGCCAGAGAAAGGTGGTACTCATATTTTCCTGCTGTGCCATCGCAAAGAGGCAAACCATCCGGATAGGAGCGGACGAATGTATCATACGAATCCCTGCCTGTTGCAAGCCGCTCTTCGTGGAATTTTCTGGCGATATCGGCGTATTGCTTTTGAACCGGAAATTGTGAAACGCTTATCGCCTCAGCAGTGACCCTATACTGGTACAAGCGTTCGGGCAAAATATCAATGTCAAAATACTGTGATAATCTCAACCACAAATCATAGTCCTGTGAGTGGCGAAAAAATTCGCGATAGAAACCAACTTTTGCCAAGCATGATTTTCTCATCATTGCTGAACCGTGCATAAACAGATTTTTACTTGCCAGGTGTCGTTTTATTCCCCCTCGAGAGTACCTGGGGGCTTCGCTTGTTCGGAGAACGCCATTGGTATTGAATACGTCTCCGAGACAGCCAATTACAGCAACCTCCGGATGATTTTCCATATAATTGAGTTGCTTTTCGAGCCTGCTGTGGTTAGAGATATCGTCGGCGTCCTGGCGGGCTATGTATTCACATACAGCCAATCTTACTCCCCTGTTTAGTGAACGTGTCAGCTCAATATTATCTTGATTTACTATTAGGACCCGGCTATCCCTGGTTTGGTAGTCTAAGAGTATGTCCAGACTATTATCCTTCGAGCCATCATTGATAATGATAAGCTCAAAGTTCTTACAGGTTTGGTTCAGGATTGAGTCAATCGATTCACGCAAGTATTTTTCGCCGTTGTAAACAGACATCACGACAGAAATCACAGGGACATCAATAAAGTTCTTCGGTTTTATGAGCTCGAAACATCCACTTCTGTCTGAGTATGTTTCTCTTATTAACCGCAATTCGTCCCTACTTTCCGCATAACAAACAAACATACATGATTTGCAAAGCGTCTAAGCATAATATCCAACATTCTTCTCGCCAGGTTTGAAGCGGGACTTCTACTATCATACAAATGCTGCAGAAGAGGCTTTAATATCAACACTTCATCTTTCAAGCCTTTAACCCCATCACGAGGTTTAACATCGACCAATTTGAACCCTCTACTTTTCAAATCATTAATAACATTCCCTGGGTCAAATGCAAACTGATAAAAATTATTCCTCGTCTCCTCGGACTCTTTGTATTCGATGTATTTTTTCAGCCTTACTTTAGCTTTTCTCAGCGGAGACATTACGGGTACCGCCAGAAAAAGATATCCTTGCGGTTTAAGCACCCGAAACATTTCACTGACAATTTTCTCATAACCATCGTAAAAATGTTCTATCACCCCTAATGACCAATAACCATCGAAAAAGTTATCAGGGAATGACAGGTTCCTGACATCTCCAACCTTAATTTTCAACTCTGGAGCATATTGATTGACTTTTTTGACGGTTTCCTTTGCATAATCAACCCCATAGGCATCATATCCATGATAATGAAGAGTGCAAACTTTTCCTCCCAGTCCGCATCCACCTTCGAATATTTTGGTCCCCCGGGGGAGGTATTTTTTGGTGCAACCAATTATAAATCTATCGTTCTTAACTTTGATTTGCTCTTTAAGTTTTGAACTTTCAGACTTCCAATGCTGGTCCCAATAGGTGTCGTTGGCCGCTTTGCCCACATAAACAAGCCGGTTATTACTTTTATCAAAATAGCGTATCATATTTTAAGGTTTACAATTGTTTCTTTTTCTCGTTCCACTATAGTTTCGAGCGAGAAGTTATTTCGAACTCGCCGTATTCCTTCTGCTATAACAGAATCATGTGGTAGTTGGGTAGCTCTTTTTATTACCTCAACAAGAGCCCCAGGTTGAGTTCCTTCAGCCAAGTATCCGCTGACTCCATCCTCTATAACCTCACTGATTCCCCCCACATTTGTGCCAATACACACCAAGCCACAGGCGAGCGCTTCTAACAAGCTTTTTGGCATTGCTTCATAAAAAGAAGGGAGAATGTAATACTGGTAACGATTAAGCACATTTGGCAATTCATTATTGGGAACAACGCCCATGAAATTAACCTTTGCGTTGAGTTTTTTCGACCGAGCCTCCAGCTCATTGCGGATATCACCTCTGCCGTAGATGTCAAGCGTCAGGTGAGTTTGGGCGATAGCCTCAATGAGATTAAAAAGGTTTTTTACCTCGTTAAGCCTGCCGACGAAAATGATACGGTCGGCATACTTATTGGTAGATTCCATCGGTGTAAAAAGTTGCGTGTTAATATAATTGGGTATTACCCGAACATTCTCTTCAGACACTGAGTAGCGTTCAGAAATATAACGTGCTTGTCTTTTACTGGTGACTACAGCTATGGTGGCATTGTTGTATGCGAAATGCTCAATTAGACCAATCAGCTTTTGCT
>CAYYFT010000039.1:0-12361 GCA_964471015.1 uncultured Pirellulales bacterium
ATAACCGGTATTGTCGGCGGCACTTTGGTCGATGTGTTCAGCCCAAGCCCACAGGTTGGTCAGTTGGCCCCTGCCAAATGCACGGATGAGTGCTGCGGTGGCGCTAAGGACAAAAAAATCGTCAGAGGTTTAAAATATGGTTTCATTACACTGCCGAAAGACATCGGCAGGGCGATGCTGGCAGGGCTGATTATCGCAGCTTTTATCTCTGCATTAGTGCCGGACGGTTACTTCGCGGAAAAACTCGGGACCGGCATCTTCGCAATGGTGGTAATGATGTTTTTGGGAATACCGGTTTATGTCTGTGCGACCGCCTCGGTGCCAGTGGCGGCGGCCCTTATCCTGAAAGGTCTGACGCCGGGCGCTGCACTGGTTTTTCTTATGACAGGCCCGGCCACCAATGCAGCGTCTTTTGTAACCATTTGGAAAATTTTAGGCAGAGCAACCGCAATTACCTATCTGGCTGCCGTCGCCGGATGTGCCCTCTTAAGCGGTATCCTGCTGGATTATATCGCTGCCGGCGTTGACTTCGAAATAGTTACCCGGCCTGGTTGGATGCTGCCGCCGGTCGTTAAATACATATCAGCAGTGGTTCTCCTTGCGGTCCTGGTGTTTGCTATCTTGAGTAAAAAAGAGCAAATCGAATAAATGTTTTGAGCGGTTATCCGCACACCTTCCACTTTCGCATAATCTGCACAGCACCTTAAGCTGCATCCTCCGGCATTGCAGTAAAATCAGATTTAAGGTATAATGCTTTTTTTGGCAAAGTAGTACTCTGTCGCAGTTTAATTGATGATTGTCATTCCTGCGAAAGCAGGAATCCAGAATACGAGAGAGGCTGGATTCCGCATCAAGTGCGGAATGACAACCCCTCAAATAACGAGCGACAGAGCAGTAGTCTGAAAATAGTGAGAAAAATACAGAATTTACGGAACAGAAGGCCGGTTTTGCGCATCTTAATAGGTAGCAGCAAGGCCTTGGAGCCAGTATGGAGTATTCGGAGAAAAGGCAGGATTCACTTGCTGCTCGGCTAAGAGCGGGAGACCGTGCAGCCGCAGCCGAGCTTGTTGACATATACTATGAGCAGATATATGTGTTTATGAGGAGACTTGGCCATAGCCATCAGGTCAGTGAGGATTTGACCCAGGAAAGCTTTCTGGCGGCCTGGCAGCATATAGGACAGTTGAGAGGCGGAAAAACGTTGAACGGCTGGATGTATCGAATCGCAGGTAACGTTTCAAGGCTATACTGGCGCAGGCACAAGCGAAGCTACGCAGTTAGTATTGAAGGGATTGATGTGCCGGACGGCGGCGGGCCTGAGTGTAACAAAACCGGTCATTTGGAGCAGCTTGGCCGAGTGAAAAACGCCGTTGTAAAGCTGCCGGTAAAATTGAGGCAGGCGGTAGTTTTGCATTATATGCAGCACCTCGCTATTGCCGAAGCTGCCGAAGCTGCAGGCGTAAGGCAGGGCACTTTCAAAAGCAGGTTGAATAGAGCGTTAAAAATTTTAAGAAGCCGCATTATCTCTGAAGAGGCAAAGCCATTATGAAAGAAGAGAAGCTGAAAAAATTATTGAATGAATTGGCGGATGCAACAGCGGAGCCCGCCGCCCCTCATCTTGCTGAAGATATAAAGCATCAGATCCCGCACCACCTTTCACCGCATAGAGGCGGGATGGATACCGTCAATATTATTATAGATTTAAGGATAAGCAAATTAGCCACAGCAGCAGCGATAATTGTAACGATGATTTTGTGTGCGAACTTCCTCAGGGGTCGAAGCCAGGAAGGTGATGGTATACTTCAGGACGGCAAGCTGTTGGTAAAATATTGCCTGGGGGGTATCGACTCCCACAGGAGTGATGTTTTGACAGCTAAGTCAGGATATGAGTATCTTGCTCAAGGGGCCGAGGACTTTGTGTATTATGGAGACAGCATTGACCCGAAAGATAGTAATGCGGTGCTGATACAATGGAAGCTTTCCGATGGTAAGTATAAAGTAGTCTTCGGCGATTTGCGTGAAAAAACAGTCAGCGCCGAGGAGTTAATAAAATTGCAGGCCCGGATGTTGCAGAAAAAGGCGAAATAGTATTATCACAGGGGGGTGAAAATCTGCTGTTTATCATTGTCTGGCATTAGTTAGTGAGAATTGGGTGGTATAACAGCAGTTGAGGGAACCTTAATAGACAATTGCGGTTGTTTCTTCAATTTCCTCCACCACCTTAGTAATATCAGCAGGGTTGGATATCCAGCCGTCAAAACCCTTCTGCAATAAGGCAGCGGACTCAGAATCACTTAACTGCCTTGCAAGGGCTATGACCCTGGTAGTTTGCAAATCCTCACTGTTGCGGATGCTTTTGCAAATGTCTGCTGCGTCTATGCCTTCAGCTAAAAGACTTATCAATAAAACATGCGGAGCGAATTTCTGGGCGATTAAGCCGGTCTCAAAATTATTCCGGGCGGTTTGCACTTCGTAATCAGCCCTGGTTCGCAAGGTATCTGCCAAAGCCGAGGCTGCATCCTCGTCGTTGTCCACTATGAGAACCCGGATTTTGCCGACCGGAAGTGTCGTCGCTGGCATATTATTCACTTTCATAAAGCGAACCAGCTCACTTACAGGTATCCGTCGGTCCTTGCTGCCGGGTATGCGGTAGCCCTTTAGCTGACCGCTGTCAAACCACTTCGAGACCGTTCGGGGAGCGACGTTACAAATTCTGGCCACGTCGCCTGTCGTCAGTACGTTTTTTCCTTTTGCCATTCTTTCAATCCCCATTACAGCGTGTTTATGCTGTAGCTATGTCCTTATTCGGCCTTAAATCAAGGGCTGTTTAACATAGAACCTGCAATTTCCAGCTTGTGGCCTAATAAGCGATTTCTCTGCAATATTACGTCCCATAAGCGCTACCTGTCTCTGCCGTTGCTGCGATTAAAACCGCCTAATCGCGAGTATAAATTCCTTGCCTAAAAAAAAAACTTTTAATATAATACGAACGGTCGCTTTTCAGAACGAATGAGTGCTGAAATGGTAATCTTCATTCAGAAGATAAGGAGAGTTTAGGCAATGGCATTAAAGATTTATTACGAAAAGGATGCGCCGATAGATGCATTGAGGGGCAAAAAGGTGGCGGTTATTGGTTATGGCAGCCAAGGGCACGCACACAGCTTGAATTTGCATGATAGTGGTATAAAAGTAGCAGTGGCTGAGCTGAAAGGAACTGATAACTATAAACTTGCTCAGAAACACGGTTTTCAACCAACTGATATAAAGACGGCTATGGATGGAGCAACACTGATTATTGTAACGGTTCCCGATGAAGTTCAGGCGAAAGTTTATACCGAGCAAATTGCACCCAATTTGGCGGCAGGGCAGAGTCTCGGTTTTTGTCACGGCTTTAATATTCATTTTAAATATATCATTCCGCCAAAGGATGTTAACGTTGTGATGATTGCTCCGAAAGGGCCGGGACATTTAGTCCGCAGTGAGTTTGAAAAAGGCGGCGGCGTGCCGAACCTGATAGCTGTTGAGCAGGATGCGACCGGCGATGCCAAACAAATTGCCCTTGCCTGGGCAAATGGAATCGGCGGCGCACGAGCAGGAGTTATTGAAACTACATTCAGAGAAGAGACCGAAACGGACCTGTTCGGTGAGCAGTGCATTCTCTGCGGCGGACTTACCTCTCTTATTAAAGCCGGTTTCCAGACATTGGTCGAAGCAGGATATCAGCCCGAAATCGCTTACTTCGAATGCATGCATGAGGTTAAATTGATAGTTGACCTTATGTATCAGGGAGGGATGAGCTATATGAGATACAGTATATCCAACACCGCTGAATACGGCGACCTGACCCGCGGGCCAAGGATTGTCACCGACCAAACCAAAGCGGAAATGAGAAAGATACTGTCAGAGATTATATCCGGAGAATTCGCCAAAGAATGGGTAAATGAATACAAGGGCGGATTGAAAAACTTTAAAAAACTATACGAAAAGGACTATAACGGCCAACTCGAAAAAGTCGGGCGAGGATTACGCAAGATGATGAGGTGGATTGATTCGAAAGAAATCTAAGTTCGTAGTTCACGGTTCAGGAACTCTTAACTCGTAACTATGAACCCATTTAAGGAGAAACGCTGTGAGAGTTACAAAATTATTAGCTGTTTTATGCTTTTGCGCTTTGTGTAGCTGTTCTATCGTGGAGCGCTTTCAGCCTTCAACACCCCCCTACGACAAGGAACTTTCTGACGGTTACCACCAGACAAAGCTAAAGGAAAGCAACTCCGCTGATGTGCTTGTTGTGATTCACAAACCGGAATACGAGACGCTTAGCCAGAGCAAAAGCGTTGTTGCTTCACTGGGACAGAAGAAAAAAGGCCACAAGATATGGTGCAACATAGTGGCTTTCGACGAAAATGAGCTCACCGCAAAGAGAAAGTGCTTCTTTGTCGTAGATGAAAAGGAAAAAAGTTGGTTTCTTTGGCCTAAGCGAAGACTTGTCCTTGACATCGAAATGGTAGTGGAAAAAGAAGTGCTTGATGAGCCATACGCCAATGAAAACGCAAGGCGAATCGCAATTCTAAGACAGGTCCTGGAGGACATCCTCCACGATATAGATAAAGTTACACCGGATAATAAAATGCTTGGTATCTGCGGGACGCTTATCAATCAGACTTTGGGAACGGTTTTGCAAAAATTGGACGAATCACCCGTGCTGGCATCGAAACTAAGTGATGATGATGGTTTTGGTTTCGACCATATCACGCTCGGCAAGGGCACTATCACAATGAACGTTACTGACGATATTGTTGAGGTAAATGTCAGGTTAGGCTCACTCGTGTGGACGTTTGAAGACCCCTTTGCTTTGGAAGAATAGCTGAAAATCGATAGAATCCACCAGTTGTGGTGAGGGGTTAAATAGCTTCTCTCGTTGCAGGTAGATATCAGCCCTCGTAGTGCGCGAAAGAATAATCAAAAAGAGTGGGTCTGTAAGCCGAGTTCTGTTTTAGACGGCCATTTATCTTGACCAACTGTTACCAGTTGGCTCTGCCATTTGGCAAGCGACCTACCCGCTGGTAGAACGATAAAACTACCGCTCACACTCGGGCCGAGTAACCAGCTTGCTTGGTCTTGCAGGCGGTGGGGTTTGCCCTGCCGGTGCCGTCACCGGCACCGCGGTGCGCTCTTACCGCACCATTTCACCATTGCCTTTTGGCTGTGTATTTTCTGTGGCACTATCCCGCGGGTCACCCCGGGTGGCCGTTAGCCACCACCGTGCCCTGTCCTGCTCGGACTTTCCTCCCCGCATCAGTTTTATGGTGCGGAGCGACCGCCCGACCCACTCTTTTCAATCGATTATTTACTATTGATAATTGATTATTGTTCCATTAACCACCAACCATTATAGCAAAAATTTGCTTCATTTTCCACAAGATATTTCAATATGTTTTTTGAAGCGCTTGTTGTCGGTGCTGGAAAACGATTAAATTTCCTGCTCAGTCAATACGGATATCTTTTACTAAAGGAAAGATATTGGGGATGTGCTTTTCTACGACTTGCCAGACCATTTGTTTATCAATACCGAAATACTCATGAATTAACTTATCACGCATACCAGCCATCTGTTTCCACGGTATATCGGGATAATTGCCCCTAAAGGATACAGGTAATTTTTTGGTTGCCTCACCAATAACCTCGAGAGACCGAATAACCGCATTAATTGTCTTCTTATCACCAGCAAAATCAGAATATGACATCCCCTTTGTAAAGAATAAGATATCTTCACAGGCTTCTACCAAATCATTAATGTAATCTCGCAGGTCTCTGTCTTTCATACCAGTTGGACTTCATCTAAAATACGCTTACCAATATAAGGTTTAAGGGCGTTGCGCGACACAAGGTCAACTTTGACATTTAGTAATTCCGAAAGCTCTTCTTCTATATCAATAAACTCAAAAAGACTTATAGGAGCCGTAAAGTCAACAAGGATATCGAGGTCGCTATCGTCAGCTTGTTCATTCCGGACGAAGGAGCCAAAAATGGCAAGGGTATTTACGTGATATTTATCCCTGAGCACGGATTTATAGTCTCTCAGAACCTTCTTAATCTCATCTAAGTTCATAATTGCCCTCTGCTTGAATTATAGCATAAATTGCTGCGTTTTCTCACAATCCTTTTGATATTTCGATATGTTTTTTGAAGTGCTCATCATCGGTGTTGGGGAAATCACTTCTGAAGTGCACACCCCTGCTTTCCTGCCTCATTTCGGCTGTACGGGCCATCAGCAGGCAAACCGTCAGCATATTCTGGCATTCCCAGCCCGCTGGCCCATCGAAGGTTTTGTCCATCACATAGCGCTGCCAGAATTTGATAATCTCCTGGGCTTCTGTGAGCGGCTGGGCTTTTCTTGTGATGCCGACGTTTCGCCACATAAGGGCTCTGAGTGAGTTTCTAATGTCGGCGGTATCCAGCCGGGTACGGCCTGAGCGAGGAACCTGATATCTTATCAAGGGGTGCCTGATGTGAGACACACCTTTTTTTATTTTCTGGGAGGCAAGTTGACCCCGCCCCTCGGAGGGGCTGGGTTGACCTGCTGTTTTGCCAAATACCAGCCCTTCGAGCAGGGAGTTGCTCCCGAGTCGATTTGCACCGTGCAGTCCTGTAGAGGCCACCTCGCCGCAGGCGTAAAGATTTGTGATGCTTGTCCTGGCCGAGGCATCGGTTTTTACACCGCCAATCATATAGTGAGCGCTCGGACGGACAGGTATCAGATCCCGGCTGACATCTATATCAAAACTTTCGCACAATTCACTAATTGTGGGAAACCTTTTTGTGAAATATTCTTTGTCCAAATGGCGAACATCCAGATAAACATGGGTCGATTTGGTTTTCAGCATCTGGCTCAGGATAGCTCTGCTGACGATGTCTCGGGGTGCCAGTTCGGCGGATTCGTCATATTCTTTCATAAACGCCGAGCCATTACTATCTACGAGGACGGCCCCTTCGCCGCGGAGCGTTTCGGTAATCAGGGCACGTGAGGCGCCTGCCACGTAGAGTGTTGTCGGGTGAAACTGCATAAACTCCAAATCCTGCAATACAGCTCCAGCCCGGTAAGCCATAGCAATACCATCACCGGTTGCAACTTCCGGGTTGGTCGTTTCACGGTAGAGCAAACCTGCTCCGCCCGTGGAAAGAATAGTCTTTGCCGCCCAGATTATCTGCGGTCCCCGTTTATCATAGCCGATTATTCCTATGCATTCGTTTTCATCGTTTGTGAGTAAATCTATCACGTAAAAGTTTTCTATTATTTTTACATTAGGATTTTCCCTGACCTTATTTACGAGAGTTTCTGTGATTATCCGGCCTGTTTCATCGCCGTGAGCGTGAGCAACACGAGCGTGCGTGTGCCCTCCTTCGAGCGTAGCGGCAATATGCCCATCGATTAAATCAAAATCAGTACCCCAGCGAAGTAACTGCTGGACCAGCTCCGGCCCCTGCCGAACAACTAAATCGACTATTTCTTCATCGCTTATGCCACAACCTGCATTAAGCGTATCGGTTATGTGTGATTCGAATGTATCTGTTTTGTCGAGCACCGAAGCAATACCCCCTTGAGCTTCCCATGTATTGCTGTCTTGCAGAGAATCCTTGCAGAGGATAATGACGTTGCGGTGCTCGGCTGCTTCGATAGCGGCGCGAAGACCCGCAATTCCCGCTCCAATCACCAGACAATCGGTGAAAAGCTGGTGTGTTGTGATAGAGTCGATATTTACCAGATAGCGCCTAAATTCAAGCTGGCCAGCCATACCTTAGTTCTCAAGAAAACAGCAATCTAATTGGAATCCATTATGGTCCTTAATATGATACCCCGATGGTTTTTGAAAACCACCTTTTTATTTACCGCTCGGCCAGTTTTGCCCAGTCGCAATCCACCAGAGAGCCGACAATAAATTCTCCCAGGTTCAACTCTACGATATCGACAGTTTCATCGAAAGGCACAACCGAAAGAATATCGGCGCCGCTGCATTTGGCGATTACCTCCGGGGCGGTGTCCTCGGCTGTGGTTGATTCGGTGGCTTTGTAGCCGTTAATGACTACACCGGCAATTTTCAGTTCTGCTGAACGGGCGCAGTCGATAGTCATAAGTGTATGGTTTATCGTGCCCAGATTCGGCAGGGCAACTATCACTGCGGGCAGAGCGAATTCGACTGCCAAATCCAGCAGGTCAAACTCTTCTGTTAAAGGCACACGCACGCCGCCAATACCTTCGATGATAACTATGTCACTGTTTTGGCATACATTTCTGTAAGCGGCTGCGATTCTGTCGAAATCAATTGCAGGACCATCGCAAGCGGCACTTACAATGGGTGCTGCCGGCGTGGGATAACCGACTGGGGTTATTGTCGATAGTGACAGGTCGCTGTTTGCACAATAGGCAAGGAACTCGGTATCGTCGCTTATAAGGCCCTCCCAGGTGTGTTTGCAGCCGGTGGCAATAGGCTTGAATACGCCGACCTTTAGGCCTTTATCGGTAAGAATTTTAGCGATGGCGCCGGCTATTAATGTTTTGCCTACGCCGGTGTCGGTGCCGGTTATAAAAAGCCCGGCCTTTTCAGGCAAGTTCAGGTTAATCGGCATTAAACTTTCATCCGTCAGCCCTGGTTGGGGTCGATATCATTAGGCTCGTTGGGTCTTTGCTCGACGGACTCCTGTAGCTCTTTGGTTTTTTTGCGATTCAGGACGCTTTCTGCGGTGAATACTCTGCTATCGTCGGCATATTTGACTACAAACGCCCGAAGTTTTTCGGTCGAGGCGGTTAAGACAAATTTGTCTTCGATTGATGTATGTTCTACCGCATTGGGGTCCTCTTTAAGCAGTTTCTTCAATTCATCGTCGTCGGTGATTTGTAATTTTAGCTCCGGTTCAACCCCATTTACTTTTATGAATGTATGGGCAGGTATTAGAAAAAAAGTGTTGTATGGCCATTGTGTTTTGTTCGGGTCTTCTAAATCCCACGGCATCTCGTCCGGGTAAACGTCCAGGAAAAGTTTATTTTCCAGTTTTGCCAAACGTACGTCAAACGAGCCTTTTTGGCCCTCATCATCAGAAAAAACCAGTTTATATATTTTTTCTGGTTCATTAGGGCACTTGAATTCCCAGGTGCAGTTGGAGTCATCCACCCATGTGCCTAACAATTTCTCTTCGAACACCACATCTTCTTCAGTATAAAGTGGATGCAGCGACATAACAGGAATACAGCCGCCTAAAAGAACAGCTAACAGGTAGAAAAGAAGTTTTTTGGTTTTCATTTTCAGTCTCCTTAAGATTTTTTGAAAGCTGTTTGTTTGCTGCGCTAACCCCGTTAAAAACTTTAACGAGCTAATAATTATGATGCAGAGAGCAAAAGTTCTAACGGGGCTAATATGACATTTTACCATTTGGTGGCGCAATAACAATGAAATCCCGTCCGAAAATTGGTTTGCAAAACTGTTGTTAAAAAGTGATACTTTCGCTATGGACAAACGGGAGAGCAAAGATAGATTCGCCAGGGTGCGGGAACGGATGCTCAAGTGGGACCTGATGGGTCGAGATATAACTGACTCCGGCGTTCTGAAAGTGATGAAGGAGGTTCGGCGGGAAGAATTTGTGCCTGTAGATTATCAGTCGCAGGCCTATGCTGACGGTCCGCTGCCTGTTGGAATGGGTCAGACCATCTCTCAGCCATATATTGTTGCCTTGATGACTCAAGAGCTGCGACTTAATCCGAATTGTGAGGTTTTGGAGATTGGTACCGGCAGCGGCTATCAAACTGCCATTTTGAGCAGGCTGGCAAAAAAGGTCTATACGATAGAGAGATTCGCTCAGCTATCTGAGTCGGCCCAGACGGTTTTGAGCAGATTGGATATCGGCAATGTCGAATTCTACATCGGTGACGGCAGTTGCGGCTGGCCCCGGAAGCGGATTTTTGACCGCATTATCATTACCGCAGCGGTGCCGAAAATGCCGCAACCCCTGGTAGAGCAGCTTGCAGAGGGTGGTTTTATAGTCGGGCCAGTCGGTTTCTCAGGAGTTCAGGAACTGATGGTCTGTGAAAAGAAAAAGGGAGAAATCGCCGGAAGGGTAATTTGTGGTTGCCGGTTTGTTAAACTGCTCGGAAAGTATGGCTTTGAGGAATAGTTATTTGTCATACCTGCGAAAGCAGGTATCCAGAAGTTTATGTAAAGACTGGATTCTCGCTCCCTTGGGGACAAGTTTCGCGGGAGTGACAAATTGGGTTTGATGATATTGGTAGGCGAAAGGACACAAGACAGGCTCGATTTATCGATGCCGGTCCGATTCTTAAAAGGTGTCGGGCCGGCCAGAGCTAAAACCTTTGCGCATTTGGGAGTGCATACGGTAGGGGATTTGTTGGAGTATTTTCCGCGGGACTGGCTCTTTACACCTGAGCCGATAAGGATAAATCAAATGCAGCAGGGTCAATCTGTTACCATTATCGGTATGGTCGAGTCAACAGATTACCAAAACTATCGCAGACAGCCGATATTTGAAGCCTTAGTTAGTGACGAGACGGGAGTATGCAGGATTATATGGTTTCACGGCAGGTATCTACGCAATCAGTTAAAACCCGGTATGGTGATAATGGCCTCGGGCAGGGTCACTTTATACAGGCATCAGCTGCAAATGACCAATCCAAAATTTGTGGTGCTTGATAAGGAACATCTGAAGCCGACTGAATATTTTAGTGGTGGGGTTTACCCTGCCTCTGCAGGATTGAGCAGCAGGCAAATCAAACGGATAGTTGCTCCCTTGCTTGATAGCTTAAACGAGCTTACGCCTGAGTTTTATGAGCAAGGTTTCTTAAAAAATGCGAACCTGATTCGCAGAAAGGACGCATTTCGGTGGATACATTTGCCGCCGGATGAGAAGAAACTGACACAGGCAAAACGACGACTAAAGTATGATGAGCTATTTCTGATGCAGGTGGGATTGGCGCTGCGGCGGTATAAAATGCAGCATTTCTCAACAGCGATACCAATGGATTACACTGGCGAAATCGACAGCCGAATTAGAAAACGCTTTCCATTTTTGCTTACGGAGGACCAAAACGGTGCGATAGCCGAAATCGTTGCCGATATGAAGAAATCTCAGCCGATGAATCGCCTCCTGCAGGGTGACGTGGGGTCGGGAAAAACGGTCGTGGCACTTTATGCAGCTTTGCTGGCAGTTGCCAATAAAACACAAGCGGTGATTATGGCGCCTACGGAAATCCTGGCCGCTCAGCATTTTATAAGTATCGAAAGGTATTTGAAAAACAGCAAGGTAAGAAGGGTTTTGATGACGGGCGGATTGACCGGTAAAAAAAGAGAGGAGCTTTTGAATCGAATAGGCAGCGGCCAGATTGACATTGTCGTTGGAACCGTGGCACTGTTGCAGAAAGATATAGGATTTGCCAAGCTCGGCTTGGTAGTTATTGATGAACAGCATAAGTTTGGTGTTCATCAGCGCCTGATGTTGCGAAAGCAAACTACACCCCATTGTCTTGTTATGACTGCTACCCCTATCCCGCGGACGCTGGCAATGACCGCTTTCGGCGATTTGGACGTTTCTATTATAAAGCATTCTCCACCGGGCAGAGGCGCTTGTTTAACCCGCTGGGTCGAGAGGCACAACCGGCAGAAGGCATACGAGTTCATCCGTGAACGCCTAAGGGCAAAGAAGCAGGTGTATTTTGTCTATCCGAGGATTGCCAGTACCGAGGAAAATACCGTCGTTGCGGCTGCAACCGATGAGTGGAGAAATCTTGCTCAAAAAATTTTTCCGGAATTTACCGTTGCGCTTCTCCACGGCCGGATGCCCTCCGCAAAGAAGCAGCGGATTATGGCCGAATTTAGAAAAGGTAGAATAAATGTGCTGGTCACAACTATCGTGGTAGAGGTCGGCGTGGATGTGCCGAACGCAACGATAATGGTTATTGAGGAAGCCGACAGATTCGGCCTGGCGCAGCTGCATCAGTTGAGGGGGCGTATCGGAAGAGCAGAAGCAAAATCCTATTGTTTCCTGTTTGCCGAGACCGCAAGTGAGGTGGCGAAGAGCAGGCTCGATATAATGACCAGGAGCAATGATGGTTTTGAGATAGCCGAGCACGACTTGCGATTACGCGGGCCGGGCGAGTTATTCAGCACGCGACAGCACGGCCTGCCGGATTTGAAAATCGCAAATATCATTGATGATTACGAACTGCTGATTATGGCAAGGAAAAACGCATTTGAGTTGGTTGCCAAAGACCCTATGCTGACAAAGGCTGGGCACGAAAATATCCGCAGGGTGTTGCTGGCCAAATTCGGCGATTCACTCGGATTGGCGGATGTGG
>CAYYFT010000040.1:0-7369 GCA_964471015.1 uncultured Pirellulales bacterium
GTCGAATGGTATTGGTGTTTTTTATGCGCTTCGCGAACCTTGCGCTTTTGCTGATACAGCCACTTGCCGTAATCCATTATCCGGCAAACCGGCGGGTCGCTCATAGGTGCTACTTCCACAAGGTCTAAACCGAGCTCGCGAGCTTTAGTAAGTGCTTCGTGTGTATCTACAATTCCAACTTGGTTGTTTGATTCGTCGATTAGCCGAACTATGTTGGCCCGAATCCTCCCGTTTATCCTTAATCCTTGTTTGCTGATTGTGTACCACCTTGCCTTTCTAAAAAGAAGCAAAATAATTAATCATTTTTAATGTCTTTTCCAATTATCGATTTTCAAACGCCAACCCTATTTTTTTATCGGCAATTTTGAGTTTTGTGATTGTAATAAATTTGTCAATCTCCGCTGTTTCGCTTTCTTTATCTCCTCGGGTTCTTACATTGACAGTATTGGACTGAGCTTCCTTAGGCCCGACTACTAACATATAAGGTAACTTCTCGCTATGGGCTTTAGCAATTTTAGCACCTATTTTCTCATCCGACAGGTCACAACTGTATCGCAGTTGCGCATCTTTTAACTTCTCTTGAACGGTTTTCGCATAATCATTGCTTTTTTCGCTTATTGGTAAAACTCTTACCTGCTCTGGTGAAAGCCAGAGAGGTAAATTTCCGCCATAATGTTCTATAAGAATACCCATAAATCGTTCGAGAGACCCCAAAACCGCCCTATGAATCATAACGGGTGTTTTTTCGGTATTGTCTTTATCGGTATACACCAGGTCAAAACGCTGCGGCATAGAAAAATCCAGTTGAATGGTGCCGAGCTGCCAGGACCTTTTCAGACAATCTCTTATATGAAAATCTATCTTGGGTCCATAAAATGCACCGTCCCCTTCATTGATTTTGTATTCAATCTGTTTGTGCTTCAGGGCGTTTTCCAGAGCGGTTGTTGCAATATCCCAGATTTCGTCCGAACCTATGTGTTTTACAGGCTTGGTAGACAGCTCGATACGAAAATCTTCGAACCCAAAGGCACGGTATATCTCAAAGGTAAGTTCAATAACACCTATTATTTCGGCCTCTATTTGCTCGGGGGTGCAGAAAATATGGGCATCATCCTGAGTGAACTGCCTTACTCTGAAGAGCCCGTGCATAACACCGCTGGCCTCATGTCTATGCACCAGGCCGAGCTCGGCAACACGCATCGGAAATTCCCGATATGAATGCTGTCGGGTTTTATAAACTAGGCAGCCGCCCGGACAGTTCATTGGCTTTATCGCATAACCGGTATCATCGAACTTGGTAAAGTACATATTTTCTTTGTAATTGTCCCAATGGCCGCTTTTGTGCCAAAGCTCTTCGTTGAGAATAATAGGCGTCTGGATTTCCTGATAACCATATTTATCGTGCACACCGCGCCAGTAGTCCACGATGGTATTCCAGATAATCATTCCCTTGGGGTGAATAAATGCAAAGCCCGGACCGGCTTCGTTAAAACTAAATAAATCCAGTTGCTTACCTAAAACCCGGTGGTCACGCCTTTTTGCTTCTTCTAATCTTCGCAGGTAGTCGTTAAGTTCCTTTTTAGTTGGCCAGGCGGTGCCATAGACACGCTGAAGCATTTTTTGTGTTGGGTCGCCGTGCCAATAGGCACCAGCTACCGACATAATTTTAAAGGCAGTGATTTTGCCGGTGCTGGGCAAATGCGGACCCCGACATAAATCCTCAAAGCCATCTCCATGCGAATAAAAACTGATAATCTCGCTGTCCGTGTGGTTTATATTATCGGTTTTATATTTGTCAGAGGCCAATTTTGCCAAAGCCTCGGTTCGGGACATCTGCCTTCGAATAAACGGTTTGTCGGCCTTGATAATTTTGTGCATCTTTTCTTCTATGCGTTCAAAATCGGCAGGGCGAATTGGCTCATCAAGGTCAATGTCATAGTAAAATCCGTCTTCGATGGTCGGGCCATAGACCAGCTTTGCCTTCGGCCAAATACTGCATATAGCTTCGGCCATTATATGGGCGCAACTATGCCGCATTACTTCAAGACCTTCCGTCTCTGTGAGGGTGATAATCTGCACGGTGGCATCAGCCGTGATAGGCGTGGATAAATCTATCAATTGCCCGTTTACTTTCGCTGCTGCGGCTGCTTTTGCAAGTCCTGGCCCTATCTGCTCTGCTAATTGTTTCGCTGTTGTTCCGTCAGCAATTTCTAATGTGCTGCCATCGGGCAGTGTTACTTGTGCCATATATTTTACCGATACTACCAATCCTTTGTATTGCTTGAATTCTTATTTTGCGGAAGACGGCAAAGCGGAACCCGAACCCACAAAATAGAGTCCTCTATGAATTATGAGTATAGCTGTTTAACCGAAATTGTCAAGCTGGCGTCTCTGAGAGCCAAAGCCAAAAGTCCTGATTAGCAAATATAGAAAGGGACACCAAACAGTGCTTACCGTATAAAAATCGCTTATAACTTTCGAATTAACATATAGTTATACAACTTGAACCCAAAGGAGCAGCTTTGTTAATGTTATTTACCGGCGGATTTATCTGTTGTTATATACTGCTTTTGCTTATATAATATAGTTTTGGCGAAGCTTAAATTAACTGCGAGGAAAGGTGGTATGGATATAAATTTGGTTTTGCTCAAAAAGAATGGTTTACATAAGTTTTTTTCCTTGCCGAGCAGCGTTACGGTAATCGGCCGGCGCCATAGTTGCGATTTGTGCATTCCCTTAATGTCGGTCTCCAGGAAGCACTGCCAGCTAAACTACGACGAAGGGGTATTGAAAATTCGTGACCTTGGCTCACGCAATGGCACTTACCTTAATGACAAGCGTATAGATGAAGCGGTGATTCAGGCAGGCGACTCTATCAAGATAAAGCCTTTAACATTCGTGCTCCAGGTTGACGGTCAGCCTAAAGATATTGCCGAACCTAACTTGGCTGCACGAGACTTGTCGCGCCAGGATACAGCGACGGAGGATGCCGTAGATGAGCAGTTAGATGATTTTGCAGAGATGGATGAACTCGACTCATTAGAGGAAACCGGTTCGGCTTGATTTACTGTATTGCTTTATAGGCTTGCTGATGCGGCAAGGATGTGGTAGTTTATGATACATTGTCGGCTGATTTTTCAGCATCTGGCGTCTGGGTAAGTATATGGGAACATCGGCTTTGATAGAATGTTTTTCAACTCCCCAACAGTTAGGTGCGAGCCTAAGCTCAATTGGTGTGGGGTCAAGTGCAACCTTGTCCTTCCTGTCGCTGCCTTTTAATCCAGTCAAGCTTGTCTGTTTTGTAGGATGGGTGTATCTTTGCTTGTACTTTGTTCAACGTGTTCAGTTCAGTTCGTTAGTACCAAAGAACCGTAAATTAATAGCCAATATTGCTACGCTTTTTTTGGGGCCTATACTTTTATTCGTACTGCTAATAGTGGACGTAGTAAGAAAATCCTCCGAGAGTAGTAGTGTCTTTGAGGTGCTAAAAGAGCGGCTGCAAAGCGTATCTGCGGGTATGAGGTCCTTACGTTTTAGTTCCAGAGATAAGACAGCGTTAAGGTTGCTTGATTCATCAGGCAGAAGCATTACGGAGATATACGGCCACGGTAAGGGCAGGCGGGAAGACAGCCACACTCTTGAATTAACCGAGCAAATTATTGCTGACGCTCTTGAGGAACGAGCCAGTGACATTCTTATTGACCCGAAGAATGAGTTAATCTCCACAATCAGGTTTCGAGTAGACGGTGTATTGAGAACGGTCAAACAGCTTGAGCCTGCTATATGCCAGGCGGTTATAAACAGCATCAAGGCCGTTTCCAACATGGACATTGCTGAAAGACGCAGACCTCAGGACGGTGCGTTTTTAGCAAAAACAGGCGATGGAACTGTGTCCTTCCGAGTCGCAAGTGCAGGGGCCGTCAGCGGCGAAAAGTTATCAATCAGGGTACTTAGCCAAAACGCTGGGATGTTTACGCTGGAGAGTATCGGATTGACGGAGAAGCAACGCGCAGTTATCGAAAGTATGGTCGCCAAACCTACCGGTATGGTGCTTATGTGCGGCCCTACCGGCAGCGGCAAGACCACAACTTTGTATGCTATGCTCAACAGAATCGATTTGTTCACACGCAATGTTATTACGGTGGAAGACCCGATTGAATATGTACTGCCGAATGCCAGTCAAATTGAAGTTAATCCAAAGGCTGATATTACTTTTGCAAAGTCTTTGCGAAGTATTTTAAGGCAGGACCCAGATGTGATATGCGTAGGTGAAATACGGGATGAGGAAACTGCGGCGATTGCGCTTCGGGCATCACAAACCGGTCATCTTGTTCTCGGAACGATACACAGTGACAGCAATGCGTCGGCATTGGTGCGGCTGCTGGATTTAAACGTAACACCCTTATTGCTGTCATCGGGGTTAGATATTCTCATCTCGCAGCGATTGGTTCGCCGGCTCTGCAACAATTGTAAGGTACCCGCTGAATTAAGTCAAAACCAAATCCACGATTTACGAAAAAAGGGCATAAACTACAAAAATATCTTCCAAGCTAAGGGATGTGACCGATGCCACGAAACCGGCTATTATGGTAGGATAGCAATTTTCGATATCCTAAATCTCGATAACGAATTAAAGGACGATATCGCTAATAATAGATTGTCAGTAACTCAACTGAAAAAAGAAGGTGTCAAAAAAGGAAGATCCAATCTCTGGAAGCAGGGATTGAGAAATGTAGTATCCGGAATAACAAGTCTTGAAGAGCTAAAAAGAGTGATAGGGTAGTCCTGGGGACTCCTTACGGAGAGTTTATGGTATTTTGGATAGGCATATTAGTTGGCGGGACTTTCGCATGGTTTGCCATAAAATTGGGCTTTTATCAGACATGGGCTCTTGTTTTCAATATCATAATCTCAATCTATTTAGCTGTATACCTTCAGCCGATAATTGCAAATATCCCTGCGGTTGGTAATACGCCGTACAGTAACGCCCTGGCTATGGCTGTTATTGCATTAGCGTCTTTTTTGATTTTGCATGGCATATCATATACATTTCTTACGGGCCAATTTAATGTCTCATTTCCAAAAGTATTTGACACGCTTGGTGCCGGCCTTTTGGGCTTCTTAGCTGGCTTTCTCGTCTGGAGTTTTCTGATTCTCTTAATCTACATAACACCAGCTTCTCAAGATAGCTTCGTAAAAGGAATTGGTTTTACAAATGAGTTTCAGCAAACCAGCGTATCATACATTTCCCGGTTTTGCAGTTTGGTTAATGCGGTAGTGTCCGCTCAAGACGATAAGGACTCTGCAGAACAGACTATCCATAAATTGCTAAAAGGCGCTGCGCCAAAAGCACAGGCCAAACAAGCTGAGCCGGAAGAAGCAGTTGAACCAGCCGAGCCAAATGAGCCGGAAACCAGCATTGAGGAGCAGCTTGGCCCGCCTCCTGAGATTGACCTCGAAGATATTTGAGTCGGCACAAAAGAAAAAAGCCCATCAACGACAGCAATGGGCTTTGGGGTCAAATCTTACTTAAATGTAATTTTTGTTTTTTACCGGGTTTCCCATTTTTCGACTTATCGCAAAATGGGAGTTCCTTCAGCTGCGGGCCTGGTCAAGAATCAGGTCTTTTACTTTCTGGCTGGGCAAATTGAGCGCACCGTAAGCTGCTGCTGCGGCACTGCGCAATTCCGGGTCGATTTCCTGCGAACTAACCAGTGAATAAATAGCATCTATCTTTTCATCGTCAAGCAGATTAGCATTGAGTTTTGCCGACGTAGCCAGAGAATCGAAGGCGAATATTCGGACGTCCATAGTATTGCTTTCTGCAAGAGCCATCACAGCTATCGCACGCTGGGCTTCGGAGCTATCAAGGTGGGCCAAAATCTGGCCGGCGAGAACCTGAATCTCAACCTGCTTACTCTTTGTTGCATTTACAAGGGTCTCTTGAGCCTTGGATAAATCGATAACAGGATTTCGCGTTTGAGCCAATTTGAGCATAACTTCAGCCGCCCGAAGAGCATAGCTGTTCGCTAATTCTTCATTCCATCTCTCTGCAATTTCACCTGTCTGCTCGGGCGTTTGGCCGAGAGCTTGTGACAAGTTCTTAACGACAAGTTTGCTTTCGGCAAAGTTTTTCTTTGGTCCGGCTGCTGCTATTGCTATCGCTGCACTGTATCTTACGGCTTTATCATCGAATGACAGTGCCTGAACCAACGGCTGGGCTGGACCAATTCGATAAAGCAATGATTTTTCACCTGCAGTGGTGGCTAATGCCTCGACCGCACAAAGTGCGACATGAGCATTTTTATCCTTAATGGCCTGCGCAAGTGCCTGATGCAGATATTCTGGTCCTGCGGTGGTAGCATAGACAAACGCATCGGCATGACCGGGGCCAAAGTAATCGGGCATATCAAGACCGGCAGACTCGGCCTTGGAATATGCAGCCAGCCAGAGACCAATGGCTTGGCCGAATCCGGCGTCGGCCTTAAGTGCCCACTCGCACGCACGCATCGCCATAAGTTCGTTAAAGTAACTTTTGTCAACCTTCTCCCTGAATAGTCGCCGACCTGTTGAATCCCAAAACCATATATTGGCGAAATTGACATCTTCCGCCGGAGCAAGAGATTGAGCGTGATAATAATAGTCTTCAGCGAGCTTATAGAACAATTGTGCAGCGGGAACTTTCAATGCAGCGGGGTCAGTTTGCCTGATACTTCGGTTGGCCAGTTTGCGAAGCTCGGCTGAATCGTCATTCTCGATAATGTACTTTAGATAGGCCAGCGATTGGGGATAGCTAATCCTGCCCATCGCCCGTATTATTTCGGCCTTTAACGCCACATCTTCGGTCTGCAAAGCTGCTGCAAGCGGCCTTATTGCATCTCTGCCGATTTGTGGTAGTGCCCATACGATATTCGGCAATTCTTCTTTTCGGGAATTGTCCATCATTGCATCGAGCATATAAACTATTGCGTATTCGCCGGCGTTCTGGAGCCGTTTGACCGCTGCAAGCCGACCTCGGGTTGTACTGCTTAGTCTTCTTATCTCCTCTGTGATAATCCTTGGGTCGGCCCGGCGGGTGAATCTGCCCTGCTCGATAATGTCCAGAATTTTTCCGCTCAGCTCGACCAATTCACTATCAGTTGCGGTGTCAACAACCCTTAACAAAATTGCATAACCCTGCGGATTTTCTTCACTCAGAGCGAGCAATTCCAAGGGGTCAGGGTTGCTTTCGAGAACAGCTTGTGCGTATCCCTTGGCTAAATCGAATTGGCCAATCTTTGTGTAATGCAAAAAGTCGTTCCAGTTTTCCTTGAGGGTTTGGCCGAAACAGACGCTAACTACAAAAAGTCCTGCTGCTAAAATTACTCCA
>CAYYFT010000040.1:7469-8944 GCA_964471015.1 uncultured Pirellulales bacterium
CAACAGTTTTTCTCTTAAACATCAAAATATCTCCAAAAAACGCATTTGCTTTGTCAAAAACGCAGGTCTTTATAAATAATCGTCCTTGTAATAAACATCCTATAAATAAATGCCGTTTTTGTCAATAAAAATCCGTTTTATGTCATATTAACGGAACAGAAATTAGCTTTTGAGCATCCTTATTAGGTAACGGCACGGCGACCCCAACGAAAAGAGCGGAAATATCGAAAATTTCTTGCAAAATCAACTGCTTTCCTGTTAAAATCACATAGGTTAGGATACAAGGTTTATTAGTCCTATTTGGAATGGGAGAAAAAAGTGAAAAATCTATTTTTCGCCTGTGCATTCCTGTTATTGGTTATTCCCTGCTCTGCAGACATAATCATCGTTGGCGACAATTGGCCTTGTGATTTTAATAACATTCAGGCGGCTATCGACTATTCCAGCGACGGTGATTTAATCGTTGTCTACCCCGGCACATACACCGGCGAGGGCAACTGGGATATAGACTTTCTTGGCAAAGCTATCACAGTCCGAAGCGTTGTCCCAACAGACCCTTGCATAGTCGCTGGAACAATTATTGATTGTAACGGCCTTGGCCGCGGCTTTAACTTCAGCAGCGGCGAAGATGCCAATTCCATACTTGCCGGCCTTACCATTACTAATAGCAGCGTCGCAATAAAATGCTACAGCAGCAGCCCAACGATTACCAACTGCACAATAACCGACAACATCGGCGTCGGAATCTATATTGAGGATAGCAACTCAACAATTACCAACTGCACAATAACCGATAACTCGGCATTGATAAGCGACGGCGGCGGAATCTTCTGCGGCTACGACAGCAGCCCGACAATCGCCAATTGCATAATCAGCGGTAACTCGGCCGAGCGTGGCGGCGCAATCTACTGCGTAGACAGCTACGGCTGGGAGGACAGTAGCCCAAAGATTACAAACTGCACAATAACTGGAAACGAAGCCGATTATGGCGGTGGAATATTCTGCGACGATGACAGCAGACCAAATATTAAAAACTGCACAATAACTGGAAACGAAGCCGATTATGGCGGTGGAATATTCTGCAGCAGCTTGATGTTAATAACTAACAGCATTGTTTGGGGCAACGCCGATATCAGCGGCCAGGGCCAATCCGCTCAGATATACGACGACGCAATGCCGGATGTTTGGTTCAGTTGTATCCAGGACGACAATCCCGACGATTTGAACATCCCATTCGGTGAAGACAAATGGAACATCGACGATGACCCCTGCTTTGTCGAACCGGGATATTGGGATGCGAACAGCCTCTGGATTGACGGCGACTATCATCTGCTCGCCGACTCACCCTGCATCGAGGCCGGTGACCCCTATTTCACATATCACGCCGGTGACGTGGATATGGATGCCCAGCCCCGCCTGATGGGCCGGCGCGTTGATATGGGTGCAGACGAGTTTGAAATTGCAATGGTAGTTGT
>CAYYFT010000040.1:9044-12188 GCA_964471015.1 uncultured Pirellulales bacterium
TGTGTCAAATGGCAGTTCCAGACAGATGGGCCGGTATCGGCAAGCCCTTCAATCGGCACAGCCGGCAGGGTGCATCTATCCTGCGAAGATGGCAAACTGTATACTCTCGATGCCAACGGGTTGCTGTTATGGAGCTATGACGCGAATTCGCCGCTTCTCAGCTCTCCCTCAATAGGCCCTGATGGCTCTGTTTTTGTCGGAGGCCAAAATGGAAAGCTGTATGCGATTGATATCGATGGCAATCTGCGATGGACGCACAGTACTAATGGCTTCATTTATTCCTCGCCGGCTGTGTCAGCGGACGGCAATGTATATGTCTGCTCGCAGGACGGCATACTTTACGCATTGGGTCAGGACGGCAGCGAATTGTGGAGCTTTGAGACCGGTGGTCTCTCCGCTGTGACCAGTGGTGCTATTTTTGCCTCTCCGGCAGTAGGCCCCAACGACACCGTGTTCATCGCCGGACTGTATGACCCGAATCTGTACGCACTTGATTCAAACAATGGCAGCGTAAAATGGAGCTGCTCTTTTTTAGACCCCTGTGAACCGAACGGCCTGCAGCCTTGGCCTTTTGCCTCGCCCGTTATTGCTGCAGATGGCACGGTATATATCTCGCCGATTTTCGAACCCAATTTATATGTTATTGATTCGAATGGAAGCATAATTTGGTCGGTGGATTTGGCTGACCCGTGTTCCTGTAAATACGGTTGGTCTGAACCCGCTTTGGGACCTGATGGCACAATTTATGTCAGTTTTGACGACCCATACCTTCGCGCCGTTGACCCCAATGGAACTGTCAGGTGGGTAACCCGACTGGGTATGATGGGGGGCTTTACATTAACCGTTGGCAGCGATGGCCTTATCTACGCCGCAAGCAATGATGCCCACCTTTGCGTAATTGACCCCAATGGTAAAGAAATCACTCGATTCAAAGGCGATGACGGCTTGAGTTTCCCTGTAATAACAGCGGATAATACAATGATAGTCAGCGATGCAAACAATACCGTTTGGGCAATTGGTGGCGGCTGCAAAGGACAAGCATCTGCACTGCACATGCCCCAGGACTTAAGTGCTGACTGGATCGTGAACTTTAAGGACTTTGCTTTAGTTGCAAACGACTGGCTTAAGCTTAACTGTTTTGACCCGGACGTAGGATGGCCCTGCGAGGAGCCGGATGATGGATTCTACTTTACGGGCGATATAGACAGGGATTTATATGTCGATTTCGCCGACCTTGCAGAACTGGCAAAGCGATGGTTGAATGAGGAGTAAAAAATTATGAAATCGAAAGCTGCCTTTACGAAAAAAGACCTTGTCGTTGTTCTGGGCTGTATTATTTTTCTCCTGGCCAATATCGCAGCTATTGGTGATAACGGCCGAAGACGAGCCAAAGCGGCCGTCTGCCTCTCGAACCTTTACAAGTGGGGCCAGATTTTCCAGGCCTACACCGCCGACAACGACGGCTTTTTCCATAGCAGGGGGGTAGGGAGCATTGAAGCATATAAGAAGATTTGGATATACGTCTATAAGCCATATTACAACGACCCAAAGATGCGTTACTGTCCGGCAGCCGCGAACCCCACCTGTAACGAAGGTCCGTTTGGCACATGGAACCTCGGGTATGGCAGCTGGCCGCCAGAGCCAGTTCCGGGGGAAGATAGTCCCCCTTACGGCAGCTACGGTTTGAATCGCAACATTGTTAATATACAGCCTCCTACGAGCACATCGCTCTGGAGGCGAGCGGGTGTAAAAGGTGCAGCTCAAGTCCCGGTGCTTTTGGATTGTATGTATGTGAATATTTGGTTCCACAGCCCCTACGCCGAACCACCTCAATATGATGGTGACTGGACAGTTGGTGATACGCAGGCGGCATCGTGCATCAATCGACACGATGGCTCTATAAACTGCCTTTTTTTGGATTTCTCCGCCCGGAAGGTGGGGCTTAAGGAGTTGTGGACGCTGAAGGGGAGTCGAACATACGACACCTGCGGCCCATGGACTCTGTGCGGCGGCGTCCATCCTACCGACTGGCCGGAATGGATGAGAGGTTTTCAGGACTACTGAAAAAAAGTGTAGGCTTAATAGTTACTTTTCGATTGTTTTGTGTTTCTGCAGCCACTTTTGCACCCACTGCTTGGCCTGTTCTTTTCTTTGCAGCTTTCCTTCTAATTGAGCGATATACATCTCTTCAGCCAACTGTCCCAGGCCGGGTCCCTGCACCGCACCTAATCGAATCAGGTCGTGCCCATTGAGCAGCGGTTTGGGTCGTAGCTCAACAGCGCCCAGTGCCTTTATTCTTTTCCGCAAATTTACCAATGCAGCGACGCTTCTGTGTTCAGCTTTTTGAATCGCTCTCTGCAGCTCGTACAGGTCCCCGAAATACGGCTCACTAACAATCAGCTTCATCTGAGCTAAAGACATTTTCTCATCGAGCAGTTTTCCTCTGTTGACCAGCAGGAATTTTATATGCTTGGTTTGACTTCTGCTAAGTTTCAAGACCTTGCATTTCTCAATAGCAAATTCCGTCGAGCAGCAGGCAAAAAGAGAAGCTAATGCCAGGGGGAAATCGCTCTTTTTTCGCAGCCTGTTTAGCACCTTAATTGCCGGTTTTATCTTTTCGCCGACGAAGCCGGGAAAAATCACTTCTGCTAATCCACTTTTGGCCAGCAGTAATACGCCTGCAGAACGGTTGGGATTGACCAGGATAGCCTCCAGTTCCATCGCTATACGTTCGCCGCTTATTTTAGAGATGTTTTTTGCGCTGCCGCAAATTGCTGAAAAGGTCTGCGGCTCAATCGCAAAGCCAAGTTGAGTTGAAAACCGCACCGCTCGTAGCATTCGCAGGTAATCTTCGCCAAACCGCTCAATGGGTCTGCCGATGGTTCGTATCAACTCCTTTTTGAGGTCAGCCTGGCCATTGACATAATCGATAACCTTTTTTTTCAGGGGGTCGTAAAACATTCCATTGATGGTGAAGTCTCTTCGACTGGCGTCTTCGGCTGCGCTGGCAAATTTAACAGCAGATGGATGTCTGCCGTCGGCATAGCCTGTTTCAGTTCTGAATGTTGCCACTTCCACCTGCCTGCCTTCAATCAAAACAATCACTACCCCGAATTTCGCTCCGACCTTTAGCGTGCGTTTGAA
>CAYYFT010000041.1:0-12175 GCA_964471015.1 uncultured Pirellulales bacterium
TCGAATCCTTCTTTTGCTGCTTCATCCGCTGCTTGTTTAAGGATGTACCGTGGGTCGCCTGCAAAGGGCCTGCCGTCTGCTCGATAGATATCGCATATCAACCTTGCTGTTTTGCCGTCCTCGGTCAGCCACGGGACGACCGCGTATGTCATCGTATCCGGCTTCAGAAACAAATCGCTCTCTTGGATTCGGGCAAAACCCTCGATGGAAGAGCCGTCAAACCACACCCCATCCCTTAAGGCGTCCTCCAGCTCTTCAACCGGAATAATGACCTCTTTTATAACGCCTAATAAATCCGTAAATTGCAGCGTAATAAATTTTATGTCCTCTTTCTTGACCTGCTCTAAAACCTTTCCAGTTTCCATTGTGGAATCTCCTTTGTGCTTCACTTACCTAATACTTTTCGTTCGAGCTATTCTCATCCTTACATCAAAAAGTGCAAGATAAATTTTACTTCTTTTTATAAAGTGATATTGGTTCGTTTTATCCCGTTGGTATTCGGATTCTGCTCTCATTTTTTCACTCCTCTTAGGTTTACGGAGTAATTATTTTGGACATAATTTTCAGGTCCGTTCGTTCGACCCAGCCGCTCCTTTTCCAGAACTCCTGACCGGCAACATTGTTAGCGAAGACGAATATATTGCATTTCCGGATACCAAGCATACGCAGTTTAGAAATTACTTTTTCCACCAGCGCTTTGCCGAGACCTTTGTTACGATACGCCTCAGCGACTGTCAGATGGTGCAGATACCCACGTCGGCCGTCGTGACCGCATAATACTGCCCCGATGATTTTCCCTTTTTCAAATGCTGCAAAGCTAAGGCCCGGATTGCGCTGAAGGTATATCCAGATTCTTTCTTTCGTATCAGAATCTTTGTCCAGTCCCAGTCCTTCAGTCCTTTGCCACAGTGAAAGAACCTCTTCACAATTCTCAATTGTCAGTTCTATAATTTCCATAATTGCCTCCTGCGTCCTTGCTCTCGATGATTTTAGCCAAATAAAAAAGCCTTCCAGGACTTCTTTGCCCTGGAAGGCTTTTATTCTTACCTCAAAAAATATCAAAATCCTTCTAAGGGCTGTCCTCCTTCTTAATCCATACGGTAACATTAAGGTCGATGCACATCCTCTGTGCGTCGGCAAACGGCATTACCTGGCGCGCACACTTAGCCCCTAACCGTCCACCGGCCAAACGCTTCTGCTCATATTTTCTGTTCTTACTCATCGAAAAAACTCCAGTCAAAACGCAGAATCCAGAATTCTACTAAAATAATTGTCTTATGTCAATAATAAACTTAAAAAATTTTTCACAATTTCACAACAGCCGAAACACCAATCACAACTCACGAGCACATCGTCTCGCCCTTATTCCCGCCAGCAGGCCTTGCATCTTCCTTTGGAAGGTGGAAAATTAAGTAGCAAAAGCATAAGCATTATGGCTCCAGCGAAATTGCCCTGAAATGCTTTTTGGCGGGGTTGGTCAGGTATTTGTTCAGGCACTTTCCGTCTTTACGCAGTCTCCCTCGCATACACTCAGAGGCATCAGATATATCGACGGCCAAGCTGCCATCGTCACTAAGTAATAGTAATTTGGGAGAATTTTTGAAAATAACCAATGCCTCTGGATTGAAGTCTGCACTTATTGCCCTGACAAACTGCGGCTGTTCGTTTTTTTTGCCTGACCAGCGGTATAAGACAAATTTGGCGGGCTGGTCATTATGTGGTCCGGCAACAACAAAATAGGCCTTGTGAAAATGCGAATACTCCATACTTCTTATGCCGAGACCTTTCAAATCCCACAGGAGCGGGTCTGCAAAAACAGGGGGCTGCTGCTTTTCAATTACCTGCTTTGGATTATTCAGAGGAATTACAATCGCTTTTGAATAAGGGCGAGGGTTCCTGAAGCCAATGTAGAGCGTCTTTCCATCAGCGGAAGCACAAAGTCCCTCGATATTAAGGCCGGTTTCCTTGGGCGCAAGATTTTTGCGTTGCTGCTTTGTAAGTTTCTTTGCGTCAAATCGGGTGGCCTGGTTCAATCCCAGGTGGCGCATATTCTCGGCTTTGAGCAGGCTGTGGACAAGGGTCCGACAGGGGCTACCTACGGGGTCGATAGTAACGTTCTGGTTTCGGACTTTGACTTTAACAGCGAAAAAACGATAGCGGTTTGGGCGCATTTTCCCGTCTGTGTTTCTGCCATGCGAAGTTATCCAGTAGATAGTATCATCAAGCATCGCTGCCCCCTCGATGTCGGCCTCAGGATGTCCCGGCTCGATACCCAGAAACGACGTAAGGTCATAAGAAAAAACAGGCAGAGACGGCTGAGTGGTTTTATAGACTCTCAGGACATTGTCTTCATCATCGGCGACGATGAACATCTTTTCACTCACAGCTACCGCAGCAGAAGCATCGCTCATCCCATAGTAAATGAGAACTGCTTCAGCCGAATCGCTATGGGAAGAATAACCTATGATGCCACATATCAATACAAAAAACACTGCTTTGGTTATAAGCTTCATTTCAGAGCTTTTTCCCATCTACACCAGATAAATATCTCCAAAATTAACCCTGCCGTCCTATAATATCATTTTTGGAAGCGTAACAACAGCTTGCTGCAAATAAAATAGCCCTTATCTCGTAGCTGGGTTTGGCGAGGGGTGATTATTCTTGAGTCGGAACGCCGGATTTGTTATAATAAATGAAAGTTAATTCAGGGGAGCTTACAGGGGTTGGAGAGTGGTGAACAAGCCTCTTTACTCGGGGACGGTAGTTCCATTCACCGGCTCAAAACAGGAAGGTATTATGCGTAAAGCAATGGAAAAATATTACAGAGATTGTGTTTTTGTATTGCTTATAATCTCGTTGTCTATCTCGTCTCTGGCTTTCGGTGCCGAACAAGGCACACAGGTGGTGCCACAAACAGTTCAGCAACGGCTGAAAACAAGGATTACATACAGCTGCGTAAATTTACCCATCGAGACGGTGCTGATGGAGCTGGCCGAACAGGCAAATATCGATATCGTCAAAAGCCCGAAAGTTACTGGTAATGTTACAGTAAAAGTGACGGACGTTCCGTTGGAAGAATCGCTGAGCAATATTCTCGCAGCACATGATTACACATACATAGCCACAGAAAGTATGATTAGAGTCGTTCCGCTTTCCGAGATTGCTGCCGTCAGGGAGCCGCTTGTCACGAGAATTTATCGCATTACCTATGCAGACGCCAACGAAGTCGCCGGGGCCTTGAGTAATTTCGTCTCAGAGAGAGGCAAAGTGGCTCTCAGCAAAGGAACCAGCCATTTAATCGTTACGGACACCGAAAGCAAAATCAAAGGTATAGACAAATTCATCGAGCAAATAGACATTATGACGCCGCAGGTACTCGTTGAGGTAAGAATCTATGATATAACCAGCAAAGAAGGGTTCGAATTAGGCTCAGAGTGGACTGCCGGCAGAAATACCCCCCTGAAAACCATTGATACTACGAAAACCGATATTGATACGGACTTTCCAACCACGACGGAGAAAACAACTACATTTACTGAAACTACAAGTGGTAATTACAGAGATGCTGATGATACCCCCGCTGGTTCCTTCACTGTTACAGGCACTGAAACAGAGAGCACAGAATTTCCCTTGGGGACTTTTTTCGACACTACCACTGAAAGGTACACGACCAGGCGAAGAAAACCCTTTGCAGGCGGCTCATTTGACCGTATCACGGGCGGCACTTTGAGCTTTAGTCTTCTCAACGATGCGGTTGATATAGAACTGGCTTTGAACATTCTGCACCAGCAGGTTGAAGCTAAGCTTCTTGCTAATCCGCGAGTTCTCGTGCTTGATAACGAAACCGCCGATTTCGAGATTATCCGTGAAATACCTTACAGGGAGTTACGGCAGGTAGCAAGGGAAGACCCTATAACGTATACGGAGTTTAAAAATGTCGGGGTTCATCTTCAGGTTACCCCGCATATCGCCAGAGACGGGATGATAAGGTTACACATCGTGCCTAAATTCGGCGTTCTGGTAAGCCAGAACCCCAATGGTATGCCGACTGTTGACACCCGTCGAGCTGATACGACAGCGCTGATAAAAGACGGCCAGACTATCATAATAGGTGGCCTGCGAAAAAGGGAGACTACAAAAGACATTTCCAAGGTGCCTGTGCTTGGCGATATACCAATTGTTGGGGGCTTATTCAAATCCGAAACCGAATCGAAGGTAACCCGCGAACTGGTGGTATTTATAACCCCCCGAATTATTACAGAACCTGTGCTCTCAGAAACCGAGAAAAAGCAACTTGGTGCAACGGAGTTTGCCGGCCCCAGTATAACAAAGATGAGACTTGAAGATGATAATCAACCTGAGGTAACAGAGCTCACAGAGCTGCTTGATGTGTTATTACAGAAACAAGAGCGGTAGAATTTTGCTCCTGTTTGTGGATTTACCACAGGACTGTTGATTCAGCTACAATCCTCTTATTCCCACCGTTTCGCCCGGAATCAGTTTCAAGCCCGGGGGAATTGGTATCAGCATAGGGCGTCCCCATTGAGGGATGTCGGGAACTATCCATAGCTGCTGTGGTATTACTTCCATAATTGGGCCCAGATATGTCACTTGGGAGCTTGCAATCTGTGCCGGTTTGTTTTCCTTGACAAGTTCTACTACCATTCCTTCCCGAACTCGGCCTAAGTGCTCTCCGCTGACCCAGGCAATAATCTCAGAGGATTCACCGTCTGCCACGGTAAGAATTGGGTCACCCTCTAAAACAGCTTCACCTGCACGTCCCAGCATCTGGCGAACCACTCCTTCACCCGTTCGCCGCACCGGGCGACGCAGGATTTGGCTAACCACTCCATCAATCGGGGATTTTAATACTAATGCCACCCGTCTTGCTGACAATTCTTCCATACGCTGCTCTTGAACCTTTATCGCTCTGTGTATAACTTCGAGGGCACTGTTCATTGCTGGATGCCCCGGTTGGTGCTGGGCAAATTCATCGCTGCGATGTCGAGCCTGTTTCAAATCAGTTTCGGCCTGTTCCAGCAGGTGCTCATTCTCTTCAATCTTTTTTGCCAGCGCATTGTGCTCTAATTTCATTTTTTGGCGTTCGTAGTGTGTGGCATCATCTTGGTCTGAAAGATTCCGAGTTACAAAAATCTGGTTATCCAACTGCAGGTTTTCTAACATTATCCGGTCGGTTTCAAGCAGCACTTTCAGTTCGAGGATGCGAAGTCTGGCGTTCTCTACATCGACGGAGAACCGCCGTTGAGTTGCAATCCTGTCTGTTTCCAGATTGGCTGCTTCGGCAAGAAGACGCTCTTGGGTGTGAACTAATTCGGCCTGCAGGTGCTGTATTTCAGCCGAGGCGGTAGCTAATTCGGCCTCCAGGTGTTCGTTGTCGAGTACAGTATCGATTACAGCCACCACGTCACCCTTACGGACTTTTTCGAACAATTGAACGGGGACGCTTTTCAACCGGCCCGTGCACGTAGCTGCAATTTCACGCACGTTGCCCTGAGCTATGCCTAAAATTTCAAAACGTTGTGAGCGATGATGAAGTAACACACCTGTACCAACCGCCGCTGCCAGCCATATCAGGACAGGCAGAACATGCGGACGTAAACGGCCGGATAGATGACTTCTTATGCTTTTCATACGCCGGCTAAACCTCCAGCAACTGTTCCTGCATTGTCAGGCTGACATTCTCAATACCCTCAACTTTTTCCAGTTCGGACAACATCTGTTCATTTTTCTTGGCGTTTCGTATCATCAATTGATAAGCGTATTCGACTTCGGGACTGCCGAAGCCGCTGTCCTGCGCCGATATAAGGGTAAAATTGCCGCAGAAACGTTTAAGAATCCCGGGAATGGGGTGCTTGGGTCCAATATGGCCCGGGAGGCTAAATCGCAAAAAGCCGTTATGGGGCTGGTGTGTGCCGAAGCCGGTCAGATGCAGGTACAGTGCTATCGAACTCAGAATAATGGTGCCCATTACAGCGATAGTATAACGCTGAGAGCCGGCCGCCATACCCACCACAAGCGAACAGAAAATGAAAACTATATCCCGTGTATCTTTAACTACATTACGGAAACGTATAATCGCCAAAGCACCCATCAATCCAAAAGCACGGATAATATTGTCGCCGATAACGGCCATAACCATGGCTACCACAATGGTTACCAGTACCAGCGATTGCACATAGGTTTTTGAATAAGACAGACCACTATGAGTGAAGTAATAAATCCAGGCTATAACCTGCCCCAGAACAAACGCCAACAACAAAGACAGAAGCACGTTTTCGGGGGTAAACTGTCCCCCTGATAATGGAGTCCCCTCCAAAATTTCCCAAATCTGGTTTATATTCATAGTTAATACACCAATATCGGCACTTTAGGTGCACAAAACCCCAATGAGCATGCTTTTTTTATGGAGGTAGCATATTTGGACATGGATTGTTGATGCAAATCAAAATACTGGGCCATTCGGCCTAACCATGCAGGGTAACGTCCGGTAAACTTGATTTCCAAAATCACGCCTCTTAAGGTTATGGGATTATACTGCCAACCCTGACCGTTAGACAGTACCTCAAAGTCTTCGCTAACCTTGTATGCGAGCTGTCGGTCAAAGGTTATTCGGACACGGTTTTCCATATTACCCTCATACGCTCGCCGCATATAACGAATCAGCACTTTGGGCTTGGCACTAATACTTTTCATATACAATTGGAACTGTTTAAGTGTATCCACTTCGGTTTTATAGTTTCGTAGTGGAGGAATATATTGCCCTGAAAGTAGAGCCGCCACATCGTGATGCCTAACTCGGGCTCGGTTTTTGATAATAACATTATTCGCCCGGCGCTTGACCTCGAAAAACCGGGGACAATCAGGTTTATCGCTGTAACTGCGGACACGGAGCTTAAAGCGTTTTAAGTGACCTCGCAGACTCTCTTTGCAAAGCCGTAAATTGTCCGAGTCCAGATAGAGACTAACAATAGGATAGGCACAGTTTGGCTGTAATTTGCAGTAGCGGTCCAGCTTCAAGTATGGCTCGATAAACCGCGCAATCGACACCGCTTTGGATTCACTGATAACATACTTCATCTCATAGCGGCACCAAAGAGAACGGTCAGCCACTGTATTTTTCGGGATGCTTTTCATCTCATTCCTCAACCATCATACACCCACATTTATTATAGCCATTCGCAGAATTTTTGTCAAGATAAATCTCACGATTTGGGATGGTCAGGGAACATCGTATCCACCGTAAGGTGTCCTCTGTAAGTGCCGTAAGGTGCCCTGCGGAGAGTCAATAGGACTGCAGACCGCAAGGCGGGGGCTCTATCAAGGGGTAAAATCGAGATGTGGTATATTTTAAGTTGTGGGTTTGCAACGGCTGTAAGAACGTGTATAATGCTTGGTAGTTGTGGTGTTATGATTAAAATTTAGAATAAGTGGTGAAGTGGGATTATGCTCTCCGTAAGGAGTCCTAAGGACAAATACAAAATGCGATTTATAATATTAGCGGTAGCGACCGGGCTGTTGGCTTCGTCGATATTCTCGGCGGAGGGCCCCCGCCTTGCGGGAACCCAAACCTGGCGTTTGAGCGAAAAGGGACAGTGGGAGACTGTATCGGCTGAGGATAGATATCTGCTTGCGGTGGCTGAAATAAAGAAGTTGGTCAATATGGGAGAAACTTCGGCAGTTGGGCAGGCAGTAGATAAACTTAAAAAGGACTTTCCGGAAATTGCAGGGCCTGATTTGGATGCCTTTATCAAGGCGGAGATGCTGTATTCTAAAGGAAAATTCGCCAGAGCCGTCAGGGGCTATGATAAGTTTTTGGCTGAATTCCCCGAAAGCGAACTTTATGAAGCGGCTATAGACAGACAGTTTACCATAGCTACGGCTTTTTTAGCCGGGCAGAAGAAAAGGGTGCTTGGGATATTCAAGATTAGGGGATACGCCGAGGGCGCTAAAATTATGGAAAGGGTTAGTGACCAGGCGGGAGATGCACCAATTGCTAAAAGAGCGGCTGTGGCAGTGGTTCAAAGTTATGAAAGAAGAGAGAAGTTCACTGGGGCGTACCATAAGTGGTCGGAAATATCATCGCGATGGCCGACAGGGCAAAGCGGTAAAAACGCGCTGCTGGGTATGGCTCGATGTAGGCACGCTGCGTATAAAGGGCCGAAGTATGATGCCTCTGACCTGATTAGTGCGAAGAGCTATTACGAGAATTTTAAATTACGGTACCCCGAAGATGCCGAGGAGATTGATGTTGATAAAATACTGAAACAGATAGATGGGCAATTGGCTTATAAGGAATTTAATGCGGGCCAGTATTATCAGGGAACCGGAAGTAAGCAGTCGGCTAATCTTTATTATCAAATGGTTGTGGATAATTGGCCGGGCAGTACTGCGGCCGAGATGGCAAAGCTGGCGATGGATGAGGAAAAATCGGGCGCCAAAAAGAGGAAAAAATGGAAAGAGAACATCATAAAGAAACTCGAAAAGTTGTTTCTATAATTTTCTTCAGTTCAATTGTCGCAGTATTTGTGGGTTTTGGCGGATGCGCTGAAATGAGCGGCTATTCCAACGAGTCGCTGTTTCCGGAAGAAGTGGGCAGCGTTTACGTGGAAATGTTTGATAACCGGAGCTTTCGGCGGGGAGTGGAATACGAGCTGACCGACGCTTTGGCAAAGCGCATCGAGGCAGAGACGCCGTATAAGATAATCTCCAACAGAGACCGGGCTGACACCATAATAAGCGGCCAGATTGTATCAGTTGGCGAATCGTGGCTCAGCAGGGAACGAGAGACCGGCCGGGTTCTGGAGAAGGAGGTGGAACTGCGGGCTGTAGTTAACTGGAAAAATCTAAAAACAGGAGAATTGCTGATAGATAATCAGCCTCTCAGTGCCTCGGCGAGCTATTCTGAATGGCAAGAGCAGGGCTTCCGTTATGGCTCGACTCTTGCGGCAAACAACTTGGCGCAAAGAATCGTAGAATTGATGGAAAAAGAATGGTAAGCTCATAAATTTTGACTTATGAGTTGAACCAATAGAGACGAGATATGAATTATGGGTAACAATCAAAACAAGAAATCGTCTCAGTCACGTCGTGGCCCACAAGACAGGTCAGGCAAAAAGCCTCCGCTGCCGGGCTATAAACATGGACCCTTTAGCTACCTGATAATCGGAATTGTGATATTCACAGCGATGCTGCTGCTGCAACAGTGGCAGAGTATCGAGGAAATTCGTTGGGATGAATTTGTCAATTATGTTGAGAGCAAATATGTCGAGAGTGTTACTATAAAAGACACGGAGATAATAGGTAAATTCAATGAGCAGGGCATTGCCAGTAGGGGAGACAAAAGCAAAGGTTCTTTTGTGGTTTATTATAAGCCGGAGGTGCAGGGGGAGCGGCTTGGGAGGTTGTTGGAGGAAAATGGTATAAAGACTGATAGTGAGCCGCCGCGCACCTGGCTTTGGAATCTGGTGGGGATGATATTTCCGATACTTTTGATGCTGGGTATTATTTACTTTTTGTTTGCTCGTAATCTTCGCAGCGGTGCCGGCGGGATGCTGATGTCATTTGGTCGAAGCAGGCATCGATTGCAAAGCAAAGACCTGATACATGTAACATTTAAAGATGTTGCTGGTGTTGACGAAGCGAAGGAAGAAGTAGCTGAGATAATCGAGTTTTTGAAGAACCCTAAGAAATTTCAGCGGCTTGGCGGCCGAATTCCTCGTGGCGTTTTACTTATGGGCCCGCCCGGCTGCGGAAAGACGCTGCTTGCCAAAGCAATAGCCGGCCAGGCTGACGTTCCGTTCTTCAGTATATCCGGCAGCGATTTTGTGGAGATGTTTGTTGGTGTGGGGGCATCTCGCGTGCGCGACCTGTTCAAGCAGGCCAAAGAAAATTCGCCTTGTATTATTTTCCTTGATGAAGTTGACGCTATCGGGCGAAAACGCGGCGCCGGATATGTCGGCGGCGGACATGATGAGCGTGAACAAACATTAAATGCGATTTTGGTTGAGATGGACGGCTTTGATACGAACGACCAGGTAATAGTGATTGCAGCGACAAACCGCGGCGATATTTTAGACCATGCGTTGACTCGGCCGGGAAGATTCGACAGGCAAATTTCTGTGCCACTGCCGGATTTGAAAGGTCGGCTTGAAATCCTCGGCGTTCACGCCAAGAAGGTAAAATTAGGTCCTGATGCCAACCTGGAAAGATTAGCACGTGGGACACCAATGTTTAGCGGGGCAGACCTGGCTGCTATTATTAATGAAGCGGCTCTGGCGGCAACTATGGCTAATAAAGATTATGTTGAAACGGCCGATTTAGAAGAGGCACGGGACAAAGTCCGATGGGGACGGGCCAGAAAAAGTAGAGTTATCGATGAGTATGACAAGAAAATTACCGCTTACCATGAGGCAGGGCATGCATTTGTTCAATCAGTGCTGAAAGATGCTGACCCTCTGCATAAAGTCAGCATTATACCTCGTGGTCCTTACGGTGGGGCAACTTTCGCGCTTCCGGAAAAGGACCGTCTGCATTATACGAAAAGATATTGTATGGCACTTTTACAGGTGTGTTTCAGTGGGCGCATTGCGGAGGAGATGTTCTGCGATGACATATCCAGTGGCGCCCAAGCTGATATCCAGCAGGCTACCAATATTGCAAAGCAGATGATTTTGACCTGGGGGATGAGTGAAAAACTTGGCCCAATCAGCTACGAACCGGATTCAGGGCTTAAGGACCTGAGGTATATAATGCCGGGTGAGAGAGAGTATTCGGAGAAAACAGCTGAGGAAATCGATAGTGAGGTAAAAAAGCTTGTCGATGAGGCTTACAAAAAAGCAAAGGAATTGATAGAGGCAAATAAAGATAAACTTGAGAAAATAGCGAAGGCCCTGTTGAAATACGAAACTCTCGATGCTGATGATGTTAAATTGATTCTGGAAGGCGGTGAATTGGACAAGCCTACGGTTTCCGATTTGTTAGCTGCCGAGCAGGTCAAGACCGAACAGTCAAAACCCGAACAAAACCAAAAGTAGAAACACTCGTCGGCGGATACGATTTTTTCTTACAACGTCTAACTATCTATGCGAAAAAAAACGGTTGTTATTTTGTGCTTAATTTTGATTTCCACTGCTGACAGTTTTGCCGCACCGCCGCAATCTTCCAGTGTAATTAAAACCGATGTTGTTACCATTTCTGTTGAGCAGCAGTATGAGGTTGTTGAGCCGGGCGGCAGGTCTGCATTGGCAGTTCATTTTGAGCTTAAAGAAGACTGGCACTTCTATGCATCTTCAGAGACGGCCCCGGGCGGCGTGAATCTTAAACTTAAGCCGTCTGCGGAAGAAGACTACATAGGTTTTTCTGAGCCGATTTTTCCCCGGCCGCATTTGTATTTTGATAAGACTTCAAAGAAAACACTTGAGGTATTCAGTGACGAATTTACGGTATTTTTACCGTTTACCGTTAGCAAAGACATGCCGAAGACGAAGGGCACGCTGAATGCACTTCTGACAATTAAAATTGAGGGCGCTGTTTGTTCTGATGTGCGGTGTCGTATGCCCGATTTTAGAGATTTAGGTGCGGTCATTAAAATTGCTCCTGACGTGGTAATGGCCAAGCCAAAATTTGCTCCGCCGGAGGAGGCAAAAGCTATTCCGTTAAGTGCACAACAGGTAAGTTATTCAATCTGGTTTGCTCTCGGCTTGGCGTTTTTGGCAGGACTGTCTCTGAATATTATGCCGTGTGTCTGGCCGGTGCTGCCTCTTATCGTGATGCGGATTGTTGAGCAGGCGAAACAGAGCAAAGGAAAATCAATAGCGATGGGACTTACTTTTTGTCTTGGGATATTGCTGTTTTTCGCGTGCCTTGCGGGAGCAAATATTGTTTTGCAGGTTTTCTACGGGACGGTGCTGCAGTGGGGGGGCCAATTTCGTAACCCGGCTTTTGTTGCAGGGATGGCACTTTTGCTGGTTGTGCTGGCGCAATTTTGCTTCGGAGTGTTTACCATCGGTGTGCCGTCTTCAATAGCGAGTAAATCCGGCTCCGGTAAAGGCTATTTGGGCGCGGTGGGGGTGGGTTTTCTGGCAGCTATATTGAGTACGCCCTGCAGTTTTGCGATTTTGGCAGCGGCCTTTGCCTGGGCGCAGGCCCAGCCTTT
>CAYYFT010000042.1:0-3257 GCA_964471015.1 uncultured Pirellulales bacterium
TTGGCCACTAAACTAATTTGCCTTAAAAAACTTGTTTTCGCAAATAGTAACGGGTAAATTGATAATTGACAATTGAAAACTGACTATTTGAGGGCCTGACAGATGGCTGCAAAACAGAATATCGAAGAAGGCACTGACTTTACTCCGAAATTTGACAGCAATGGCTTAATTATGACAATCGCCCAAGATGCAAAGACCGGCCAAGTCCTGATGGCCGCTTTTATGAATCGACAGGCACTTGACTTAACAATCCAGACCGGCTATGCCACATACTTTAGCACGTCACGACAAAAATTATGGAAAAAAGGCGAAAAAAGCGGACACTCCCAAAAAGTAGAGCAAATACTTGTCGATTGTGACCAGAACTGCCTGCTCCTCAAAGTAACCGTTGACGCCGGCCAATGTCACGTAGGCTACCAGTCCTGTTTCTACCGGGCGTTGAAGAAAGGTACCAGCAAAGAGCTCGAATTTATCGCAGAAAAAATCTACAACCCCAAGGAAATTTACAAAAAATAGAAAAAAAACGCTTCCTGTATGAACATATCTGCCTGACATAAAAGAAATTATCAAATTTGTGATTCACCGACCTACATATTTATCGTCCGATAATTTTCTTGACTTAAAGTTGACCGCCCTGTAAGGTTCATATCGATTTTAACAATTATAGCGAGTAGCAGAGTGATAGCGATATTTCCTCCATTCCAGCTTTCTTCCATCACTGTCGGAGAATCTGAGCAAAATAGGCACCCTTTCACGAAAGTCCGTCGAAAAAACAATTTTTCATTTTTTCATACGCCATAACTGTATTATGCACAAGGAATTATGAATGTTCCATCATAATAATTACAATAATTATTAAGATTTTTCTTGACATCGGCCAGCAAAAGTCAATAGAATGTATATTAGCTTATAGGACGGAAGGTTGCAGAGACAGTGGTTTTGGTATCAACGCAAGAAGGGGGGTTATCTTGAGTTGAAATGAATTTGAGGAGGTAGATGAGAAGAAAGTTCATTTCGATAGTTTATGTGTGCTGGTTGCGCTTCTTGTCGTGCTGTCTGGGGGCTTGGGGCAGGCGAGTACCGCAACCATTACCGCTTCTGACTACCCCGCAGTGGACACCACTACGCCATTGTTCACGTTGGATAATAACGCCATCACCAGCAGATGGCCCAATTTGTAGCAAACATCGACAATAAGTTATTTGGAGGTAAAACGGTTTAATTAGCTTAGCCGACCAGCCGGTTCAGGCTGGTCTGCTGATGTTTGGTAGTGAGGAGAAGTGAGATGAGATCATCGGCCAGTGATCTCGGGGTGGGATGCTGTAAGTATGCCTTCGTAGGACAATCCGCAGCATTCGCCAGTATTGACAAAACAATTCGGACAATCGCACCATGGGATTGCCCTATAATAATCACGGGTGAAACCGGAGCGGGCAAAGAAATGGTTGCTCGCAAAATTCATTCTCTCAGTCAGCGTTCCGAGCAAGTATTTGTCCCTGTTGACTGCAGCACTTTGACCGGCCAGCTCTTTGAAAGTCAGCTATTCGGTCATGTTAAAGGGGCCTTTACAGGTGCATTCAGCGACACTCTCGGCTTCTTTAGAGCTGCCGATGGCGGGACAATATTTTTCGATGAAATTGGTGAGCTGCCCCTGGATTTGCAAGCCAGGCTCCTGCGAGTGCTGCAGGAAGGAGAAATCACACCGTTAGGGTCAACCAAGGCTTTTCCGGTCGATGTTCGTGTGCTTTGTGCGACAAGCTGTGATTTGCGTGAAATGGTTCGTAACGATAAATTCAGAGCTGACCTGTATTACCGGCTTAACGTCGTCAATCTGGAGGTCTCTCCGTTACGGGACAGAAAAAAAGACATTGTTATCCTCGCCGAATATTTTCTTGATAAGCAGGCCAAGCTTTACGACAAGCCGGCAAAGAAACTGACGCCGTCAGCAATAAAGATTTTGACTGACTACGATTGGCCCGGCAACGTTCGTGAACTTGCTAATGTTATAGAGCGTGCTTATGTATTAAGCCAGTCCGAAGAAGAAATCGGACCATCAATGTTTCCGACGGAAATCCTGGTTGGCGATATACTTCCTGAGCGGGGGCAGGGTCAGGAGCAGGAGTTTCCTGCGATGGATGAGGTTAATAAGAAGCTGGTGATACGTGCTTTGCAAGCTACAAATGGCCATAAAATGGCAGCGGCCAAGCTGCTTAAAATAGACTATGGCAAATTGAGCCGGTTCATCAAGAAACACAACCTGTGCCCAGACTACCGTTAATTGATTATTGATAATTGATAATTGTCACCATTCACCAATCACCATTTACCATTCACCAATTATCATTTACCATTCACCAACTTCGCATTTTGATGAATATTTGGCATAATGCCAACTTGTTTACAAGTGTAGCCTTTGCAATACCTTGCTCGGTGAATAGCAAAATCCTGTTAGCATTATGATAAATCGCTGCGGAATCACAATGTCACCGTATCGGAAATTTTCAAACTCGTAACTTCAATTCCAGCAGGCACTTCCAACTCTTTTTCTCCAAAATGAGTGTTCTGGCACAGCAGTTGTTATATAGATTACTGAATGTAACAAAGAAATCTGAGTTTTAAGTTTTGAAGAAAAGGAAAAGGAAGTTGTAGCAATGTTTATTACTGAAACAAATATTCTGGCAGTGGGAATCAGAGACAAAAGCAGCGCTCTGCAGGAGCTGCCCATTCGACTACTTGTTACGGATACTACAGCCGAGGCGCTTTTTTGTCTGCGTGAGGAGAAAATAAATACAGTCATAAGTCGATGGGAGCTTGTTGACAGCCCTGCCGGCGAATTTCTAAAGAGAATAAGAGAAGCAAAGCCTGATATACCAACAATAGCGTTTGTAATGCCGGACAGCGATAAACAGGAGATTACAGCAAGATGCTTAGGCATCTCTGTCGTGCTGCCTGAAGACATAGACGATGACCACTTTCGCGAGTCGGTCTGTCAGTTGCTCGGCCTCGAAGCTGTAACGCTCATTAAGGAAAGCCCCTTCAGCGAAGAGGCTGATTTACTGGAGGAGAATGCTGAATTTATCTATGTGTAATAATACCGTCTTCATCTCTACTCCTCCTTCAAGCTGGGTTTGACGGTCAGTGATCAGGTAGCCAGGCCCGGCAGAGAATGAACATAGCGTTAATTCGCTGTGATAAAGATAGATTTTGAAAAGTGAATAAAGAAAGCAAAAGAAGCTAACAAACTTCTTCATCTACTC
>CAYYFT010000042.1:3357-12076 GCA_964471015.1 uncultured Pirellulales bacterium
TTTTGAAAAGTGAATAAAGAAAGCAAAAGAAGCTAACAAACTTCTTCATCTACTCCTCCTTTAAGCTGGGTTTGACGGCCAGTGATCAGGCAGCCAGGCCCGGCAGAGAATAGACGCGACGGCTGTTTGTCGCGATACGATATAGGGGTCGGCCAAAGATCACTGGCCGATCTTAGGCCGGCCCCATTTGTTATTCTTGTGGCCAGGGAAATGTCATTCCTGCGGAAGCAGGAATCCATAAAAGATGGATTTCGTGTCCCCCACCAACGGGTTGCTGGGGCAGGCAAGCACAGAATGACAGCTATTAATGAGAAATAAGATTCGACCAGAAACGAAATGCTGATTGTGCCAGTGGTCAGTGGAAAGGAGTATGCCTATGTAAAAAGATGGTCAGTGGTTAAAACGGATTATCTTTAAGGCAATGGATTGAGAAAATTTGACGTTGTTGCGTGTTGTTCGCAGTAAAAGAAAAAAAATAGAAACAAAAATTTTGGAGAAAACTCAAATGAAAAGGTTAATTACAATTTGTGTGGTAATGGGAATGATTTTGACCGTCACCACTGTGGCTGAGGCCGCAGTCCTGACTATTGACTTCAGGCCGAATGACCTGCTGGACCTCTACCCCGCTGACTACAGCGGGTCTAAGACCACACAGGATAACGCCAGGCGTCTGCACGAGACGTGGGCCAGCGAGTTTTACAACACCTTTAGCGATTACATGGCCACCGGACATACCCAGCCGGATGATTACAATACCTACCTGAACTGGCGCACAGGTCTTGGGGAAGGCGAGGGCTTGAATTCCTTCAGTACCTGGCTTCATGGAGACACTGCCGCCAGGGCTTGGGGTGAAGTCCTTATCGCTGACCCCTGCCAGCAGATGTCTGCGACTGTTGCCGCGGGCTCAGGTTGGAACGTCACCATAACCGAGAATGAATGGGATACAGGTTTTGGCAAGGGATGGATAGCAGTCTACTGGACGACAGATTCAAGCAAATACATCCGTCCCGGCGGAGCCGATCTTGGAACATTCAGCTTTACAGCCGACCTCTATGTGGACACCGACGAAAATAACAACATCGCGGGTGACCCGGACGCTGTTGCTGGCGCTCCTTACAGGATTTGGTTTGCAGACACCGTGACGAACTGGGACGACGATGATACACGTGCCCTTGTATTCGACGACGCGGGCTGGGGAAGTCTCGACCCCAGTTACGACGAGTTCGCCTCAGCAACGGCTGGGGACAGTGCCCTTGAAGCAATCCTCACTGTTCCTGAACCTGCAACGATGTGTCTACTTGGCCTTGGTGGTTTGAGTCTGCTCCGCAGAAAAAGGCAATGAAAAGTAAACAGTGAGAAGGGCTTGAGCCGGCGGTTCTGCCTGCCGGCCCTCCTCTTTTTGAATCGGTTAGTGAAAAAAATACAGAAAGGAAAAATTAAAATGAAAAAGTTAATAACAATTTGTGCATTAGTAATGATTTTAGGAGTTAGTAATGTTGCTCAGGCAACTTGGAGCGGCGCAGCTACGGTCAGGGACGAGACGTTCTACGTTGCCTCGACAGGTCTAACACTTGGTGGTTTTACCACAATTCGTGCGGGAACCGATTATGAACTCAGCGGATATACGGTAACAGATGATTTTCAAATCAACCTGGAGTATCAGGCGGGTATACTCGACAGTGATATTGCCAACCTCAACACTTATCTTTACCCTGCCAATGCGGCCTTCCCCCCCGACCACACCGATGGTACCTGGACGCTGAACTTCAGTGACAATGAAGAGTATCTTTTCAATATCAGCCTCACAGGAGGACTTACGATTTATGAATTCGATGGTTTGGTGGAAACTACCGGTGGTACTGATATCAAGTGGACCCTTACAGGCTGGCATCAGACTATCCTCGCCGGCGATATTGTTGGAAACCAACTTGTGGTAGTGCCCGCAGGGACATACAGGCCGTTTGTCGGTGACCCTCCCGTGAATAATGTGGAGGTCTTCGATGGTGACCTGGATTGTGAGGTGTTGGCTTACACATTCACTGGTGACGCAAGTGGCATTGGCAGTGGTTCTACATTCGGTGTAGTGCTTGTCCCCGAACCAGCGACCATTGCTTTACTTGGCATCGGTGCTTTGAGTCTGCTTCGGAGGAAAAGGTAATAGTTAAACGTGAGGAGGGCTTGAGCCGGCGGTAGCTTGCCGGCCCTCCTCTTTTTGAATCGGTTAGTGAAAAAAATACAGAAGGGAGAAAACTCAAATGAAAAAGTTAATAACAATTTGTATAATAGTGAGTTTGTTATATGTTGTAGGAACTCCGGCATTCGCAAACAGAGTAACAATTCAGTTTGACCCTGATAATCTGGTCACACAGGCAAGCAACACGCCATTCGTTACAGCGGATCCGTTGAATCGGCAGCAACAGGTATCACCTAAGATGTATCGTGGAAACAGTAATAGTTTATTTTTTGGATCTTTTTATCACCCTGCCTTTGGGTTAACTGATAACGCAGACTTCTTTAATTTCAGGGCGAACAACACGATTTCGATCCCATTCTTTAATATGTTTATTCAGAGTACCCAAGATTCACAAACTGATAATTGGGGACAGGGTAAGCTTCTGAACCAGAATGGAGCCACCGCCAGTGAAATCTTTTCAAGCATAACTCAGGATCCAACAGCACCAGCCCCAACTGCTTCTGGTGCAAGTGGCTGGTCTCCATATATTTTTGACAATCCGTATGGTCCTGATGATCCACATGATGGAACATTGGTTGGATGGAAAAATGATAATTTTTTAACAGACAGATCCAATGATTTGTTAGGGTTGGGTGATACAAACGTCGGTAATAACCACGGTCTGTTCACCTTCACAATAACTCTTAACGAGACGCTTCAGGTTGGTGACACTGTCAGGCTTTGGCTTGGATTCTATGGACTTGCATCTCCAGAGAACCCAGTAAGTGCTTCCGGAACAGATTATCTCGCCTGGACGGGTGATTACACAACTACAGGTGGAATAAATGTTACCAATATAAATGCCTATGAAGGTGTTCTGTATGCAGAAGTAGTTCCCGAGCCGACAACAATTGCTTTACTTGGCCTCGGTGGTTTGAGTCTGCTTCGCAGGCGTAAGGCATAATGGTTTTGTAAATTAGGGGTCGGCCAAAGATCACTGGCCGATTTTAGGCCGGCCCCATTATTGGAAAACTAATCGGCCAAAGAAAGATTGTCAGTGACTAAAAAGAATAATCGGCCAAAGTGAAAAAAATAAAAAGAAAGAGAGAATTAAAATGAAAAAGTTAATTGCAATTTGTTCAGTAGTAATAGTGATTTTGGCAGTTAGTGGTGTAGCTCAGGCGACGGTAGTGTTCAACACAGGGACCTTTGCCGACGTACACCATTCTGACGCAGGCGGGAGCGTTTCCTACATGAGTACGGCCGATAACATTGAAGCAGGAACACATACAAACCAGAGCGAGTTTCTGCCCGAAGAATCTGCGCACTGGGGTGAGGGTTACCTAGAGGGTGGTGACATCTATATTGTCAGTGTAGTCAGTGGTCTTACTGCCGGCGACATTGTAAAAGTTGACAATGACTATCTGGATCGGACCAGTTCAAGCCTGCCTTACGAAAGCTTCTGGGATCAGGATCCGTATTGGGTTTTAATCGGCGACTACACGCATACCAGCGGGGACACGATTCTCGATAGGCTCATTTATGTCGAGAATAACGGCGATGGAACCTACTCAATGGTTATCGGTTCCGGCGAATACTGGCTCATAGGCGGTGCGGAAGGTGATGCCGAAACACTCAATGACATTATTGGCTACCAACTCCGGCTTACTCGCGACATTGAAGTGTTCTCCGGAGCGACCCTTGACGACCCGGAAACCAGTTGGCGAGGATATACCTACTCTTTGAGCGGCATAATTGATGAAACAAGCATCGGTTCGATTAGCTACGACTCCGGCGATCTTACGACCGTTCCCGAGCCGGCGACGATTTGTCTGCTTGGCCTTGGTGCTTTGAGTCTGCTTCGCAGAAAACGGTAGATGTTAAGTTAAACAGTGAGGAGGGCTTGAGCCGGCGGTAGCCTGCCAGCCCTCCTTTTCTGAATCCGGTCAGTGAAAAAAATAAAAAGAAAGTGAGAATTAAAATGAGAAAGTTAATCACAATTTGTGCAGTGCTAACAATGCTCTTGGCAGTTAGTGGTGTGGCGCAGGCGACCATTACGATTGACATGGTCACCGTGGGCAATGCGGGCAATGCCGGTGAGCAACGTCGTTTGGCCTCCGGTGACCTGACCTACTATGGCGGCGTAGCCTACGAGTACAAAATCGGCAAGTACGAGGTGACGGCCGGGCAGTACACCGCGTTCCTCAACTCCGTGGCCGCCACCACCGACACCTACGGGCTGTACAACGCGGACATGTGGATAAGCACCAGGGGCTGCAAGATTGAGCAAACAGTCACGGACAGCGGCTATTCGTACAGCGTGGGCAGCGACTACGCCAACCGACCGGTGAACTACGTCTCCTGGTACGATGCGATTCGTTTTGCCAACTGGATGACGGGCGGCGACACGGAAAGCGGGAGCTACCTGATTGAGGGTGGCGGAGTGAACTCGGGGGCCGTGACTATCCCGAATGCGACCCAACGCGCCGCCTGGGCGGCGGCGGGAGAGTACCACGTGCTGCTGACCAGCGAGGATGAGTGGTACAAGGCCGCGTACTATACCGGCAGCGGCTATTCGGACTACGCAAACGGGATGAACACCGCGCCGCCAAAGGGAGCCGACGGCTGGAACTACGGTGACTATCAGACTGGTCCATGGAACGTTGGATCGGGCGCCGAGGAGCAGAACGGCACCTTTGACATGATGGGCAACGTATGGGAGTGGAACGAGGCGATCTTCGGGGTGGCGGGTCGCGTCACTCGGGGCGGGTCGTTCGACGACCTTGGGACCACCTTGCGCTCGTTTTACCGGACTGGCTTCAACCCGCCGAACGAGCTCAGCGTCTTCGGGTTTCGTGTCTCCGAGGTTCCTGAGCCGGCGACGGTTGCTTTGCTTGGTCTTGGTGCATTGAGTCTGCTTCGCAGGCGTAAAGCATAGCTTTTGTATTTGCAAATTAGGGGTCGGCCAAAGATCACTGGCCGATCTTAGGTCGGCCCCATTTATTACTCTTGTGGCTAAGGAAATGTCATTCCTACGGAACTTATCCCCAAGGGAGCAGGAATCCATAAAAGATGGATTTCGTGTCCCCCGCCAACGGATTGCTGGGGCAGGCAAGCACAGAATGATAGCTATTAACGAGAAACGAGAAACAAAATTCGGCCAGAAACAAAATGCTGATCGTGCCAGTGGTCAGCGGAAAGGAGTATGCCTATGGAAAAAGATGATCAGGGATTAAACGGATTGAATTAAAACCAATGGATTGAGAAGGAATGTTGCTGCGGGCGGTCCGCAGCGAAAAAGAAAAACAGTAACAAATATTTTACGGGAGAAAACCCAAATGAAAAAGTTGATGATAATTTGTGTGATGGGAATTCTAATTTTGGGTTTAAGTCCAATAATGGAAGCGGCTACATTGGAAGTAGGCCCGCCTAAAGGAGGCGTGAGCGCATCCGGCGATATCCACGTCTATCCTTTTACTACCATTCAGGCTGCAATCAGTTACGCCGAGCCGGGCGACATGATCATCGTGCACGAGGGCACGTATAATGAGCAGGTGCATATCTATAAGCTCCTGACAGTCACCTCAGCGCCGGGAGAATTGGTTGTGATCGACCCCAACGGAGCGGAGTTCGAAGGTCCCCGGGCAGGCGACGATAAGGTACGTGCTGCGGTGCTGTTTGAGACCGGTTCTACCGGAGCCGTTCTTAAGGATGTAACCATACAAAACAGCCAGGGAAGTGAACTGAATGGAAACGGTGGAATCGAAATAATTGATGGCGACATCGACGATGTCACTATAGAAGATGTGATTGTCGACGTTGACAATGGTCATGGTTTTGGATCCTACCATACGGACCACACATGGCCCCCGCCTTCAGGCTGGATTATCAAAGATTGCAACTTCTCGACGACAGGCACGGCGGCCTCAGGTACTGGTGGGACCGCCGGCACGTCAGGTATGCGTCCACAGAACATGGAGAATTTGACCGTTCAGGATTGTGATATAGGTCCCACAAATTACGGTGGGATTCTGCTGGTCAACGTGAATGACGGAGTGGTGCAACGCTGTGATATCCATGACACGCAAAGAGCTGGCATTCAAGTTGATGCTTACTGTACCGGTACAATCGACGTTTTGGACAACGAAGTGTGGAACGCAAACCTCTCCGGCACTTCAGGTTACAGCGACATCCGCTTATACTCGACTCAGCAGAATCCACACGCTAATACCCCGGCAACGATCACGATCAGTGGAAATACACTCCGTGATGGAGTCAATGGGATATACGTAAAGCCTGGTGACCTATCAACGCGAACCTCTGTAGTTGTAGAGGAGAATAAGATTATCAATCACTCCAATTATGGGGCACTGAACGACGCGACTGGGGTCCTTGATGCAGAGCATAACTGGTGGGGCGATGCCACGGGGCCATACCATCCTGTTACTAATCCCGTGGGCTTAGGCGATGAGGTCTCTGATAATGTTAACTACGACCCGTGGTGGGCCGATGAGGATGGTACCATACCCGGAACGAACCCGGTCCAGAACATTACGAAGGGAACTTCCTACAACACTATTCAGGCTGCGGTCGACGATGCAGACCCAGGCGACACTATCACCGTCGTGGTATGGACGTACAGCGAATCCGTTACTATTGGTGTGGACAACTTGACTGTTATTGGTGAGCAAAGTTCACGGCCTGCAATCACAGGAGGACTAAAGCTCGATACAAACCTGACCGGTTTGACATTTAAAAACTTTGTAGTGTCAGGCAATGCTGTTGCAGGTAAGAACTCTGTTGTGCGTATGTATGGTGCGATAACGGACATCACTATAGATAACTGTGTTTTTGATGGTGAGTATGCCTCCGACCGGAATGGCTTCTCAGGTGGTCAGCTTGAAGGAGATGTTAGTATCACAAATTCAGAGTTCAAAAATATTTTGGGCTGGTCTGTTCTTGATAGTAGAAGTGGCAGTGGTGGGGACGGTTCTGCTATGGGCACTGTAACTTTCGCCAACAACGACATTCACAATTGTAATGGTTCTATTGTGTTCCGAGGTTTATCCACCGACCGAACAGATGTCGTTAACGCCTACGGAAACACTTGGAATGACATTGGCGGTAATAATCTAGAGCAGGGCCAGCACTGGGCGGCTCTTGAGATTAACCGCACAGTACAGGCAAACGTCTATGATAACGAAGTAAATGGTGTCTCCGAAGGGCAGTGGGGAGAAGGCCAGGCCATTCAACTTTGGGATATTGATACCTTAGATGTCCACGATAACACATTGACAAACAACTTCCAGGGAATATATATTTTCGGTAGTGACCCTATATATGGTGGGGCACTCCCTGTGCCGGGCGGCTCTATTTACTGCAACCTAATCGTTGGCAATGCTGATTATGGAATTTCCGTCGACCCGACTGCAACAAGTGGGCCTTTGGATGCCGAGAACAACTGGTGGGGTGATGCCAGCGGCCCCAGTGGCGAAGGTGGCGGAACCGGCGATGTGGTCTCGGAAAATGTTGATTTCTTCCCATGGTTACTGAGTGAGGATTGCAACGATTACACGGAACTTCTTGCTGATATCGTTGTGGACGACGATTGGGGAGTTCATCCTGACTGGTATACTGTTACGGTAGGTGGTAAAGATTACTACATCGGCCTTAACGCATTTGCAGTTATTCAGGACGCTGTTGAAGTTGCGGACCCCTGCGATATAATTTACGTACTTGATGGTTCGTACGAACCTTTCACCGTGGATGCAAAAAGTGAGCTGACCATCACATCCGGCAGTGTTGTTCTCATCGAGGGTGTCCAATCCGTAACTACAGCTTATGGACCTAGAGATTGCGTGGTCTTTGTTAAGGATTCGACAAATGTCGTTTTGAATGACCTGAACATTGAAGGCGATGGCTTGGGTACTATCAACACGAAGAACTATGGCGTAATCATCGAGAGCTCCAGCGGCTCGATAAAGAATTGTAATGTTTCGCCGAATGCTGTTGGAAATATGTCCAGCACAGCTATTGGTATTTGGGATGGCTCTGAGATGACAGTGGATTCAGTCCTGCTGCACAACTTCGGTAGAATAGGTATCCTTGTTTACAACGGCTGTACCGTCGAAATTTTAGAGAGCACAATTGAAGGTCAGGTATATGCTGGTGAAGGTGAAGTCTGCTATGGAATAGAAGTTGAGGGAGCATATGCTGATGATAATCCGGATACTGCATCGGTTGTTGTAATCAAGCGTAATGAAATTTATAACTGTGATAACACATTCGATCCGGAGCCATCTTGGGCGTCTTCTGCGATATACATCAATGGCTGGATGGCATATTATCCCGAAGCCGATTCTACAGTGACTGTAACTGACAACGATATTTACAACAACTACAATGCCATTTATGTGGTCAACAGTCACTCCTCAAGCGCAAGTCTTAACAACATTTTCGACAATCGTACAACTGGCGTAGAAAGCGCAGCAGCCCATGATGATACAACTACTGTCTTTAATGCTGAGTACAACTGGTGGGGTGATG
>CAYYFT010000043.1:0-7523 GCA_964471015.1 uncultured Pirellulales bacterium
AACCAATCCTTACGACCGGCGGGGGTGGGTACAATCTCGACAACACCGTAAGGGCCTGGGCGTTGGCCTGGAGTATTCTGTGTGGTGCCGATACCGATAAGGAAGTGAGTCCCACTATTGGTGGTGTTATGCTCGGCAATACCGAGTGGCAGGGAGGGTTGCGCGACAGAACGCTGCCTGTAACTAATCAGCAGAAAGATTCGGTCCTGCCGGCCCTCAACGAAACCCTCGAACGACTCAAAACCAATCTATTTCCTCTCCATGGCTTGTAGTATTATCCTAAATTGCAGGTTGTGGTTTACCCAGACATTACTTTTCTTAAGAAATTCCCATGTTCTGCTTGACACGAATTTGTGAAAGGATATAAATCGTGGGAACGAAATACTAAATACAAGGAAACACAAATGAAAAAGACAGGTCGATTAAAGCTGAATTTGACAGCAGCCTGCGTTATATTTAGTTTTGTCGCCGGAGGAATCGTATCTGAAGGAGCTGAAAAGAAGGGGCATATTCCGCATCTTCGCAGGCAAGGAGAAGCGACACAATTGATAGTTGAGGGCAAGCCGTTTTTGATTATCGGCGGGGAACTTGGCAACTCAACCGCGTCGGGTCTCGAGTATATGAAGCCGATGTGGCCCGAGCTTGCCAAATCGAATCTTAATACGGTGCTGGCGCCTGTTTACTGGGATTTGACGGAGCCGCAGGAGGGCAAATTCGATTTTGCCCTCGTTGACGGCCTGATAAAGAACGCCAGACGCCACAAGATGCGTCTGATTCTGCTCTGGTTCGCAAGCTGGAAGAACAGTATGTCCTGCTATGCGCCTTACTGGGTAAAGACAGATTACAAGCGCTTCCCGCGTGCACAGGATAAAACCGGCCGGTCTCTGGAGATGCTGACTTGCTTCAGCGAGGAAAATCTCAAAGCCGATGCCAACGCGTTTGCCGCGCTTATGCGGCATATCCGCAAGGTTGACGCCGGCAGGCGGACGGTGATTATGGTCCAGGTCGAAAATGAGCCGGGAATGATACCCGATGCGAGAGACCATTGCTCCGCGGCGGATGAGCAATTTAATAAGCCGGCGCCGAAAGAGTTGATGGATTATCTACAGGAGCATAAAGAGACGCTCATACCTGAATTCAAAGAGGTCTGGAAAGCGGGCGGGTTCAAAACGTCGGGGACGTGGGAGGAGATTTTCGGCAGGGGGGCAGGTACGGAAGAAATTTTTATGGCGTGGTATTATGCCCGGTATATTGGGCGAGTGGCCAAGGCGGGCAAAGCGGAATATGCGCTTCCCATGTTTGCGAACGCGGCGTTGATTCGGCCTAATTATAAGCCTGGGCAATACCCAAGTGCCGGGCCTCTGCCTCATTTGATGGACGTCTGGCGAGCAGGCGCGCCGCAAATCGATTTTCTTGCGCCGGATATCTATTTTCCGAATTTCGTCGAGTGGGTCGAAAAATATCACCGGTCGGGCAATCCTCTGTTTATCCCTGAGACTGGCAGGGGGGCGGAAAATCCGGCCAACGCCTTTTACGCGTTTGGCAGACACGACGCGATGGGATTTTCGCCGTTTGCTGTTGAGGGTATAGCGAGGCCGGACAGCGAACTTGCACAGGCATACGATGTTCTGCGACAGTTGTCGCCTATGATTCTTGAGAAACAGGGCACAGGTGCGATGACGGGCGTAGTGGCAGATTTTAATAATCCAAACCAGCAGGTGTGCCTTGGGGAATATAAGCTGAGTGTAAAAATGGATGCCGGATGGGGAAAGCAAATTCAGCAGGGAATGACGGCGGGCTGTATTATTATCTCAACAGGACCAGATGATTATGTGATAGCTGGCAAGGGGCTGGTGATTACGTTTGAGCCGAATACGCAGGGAGACCCGATAGCAGGAATCGGCTCAATCGAGCAGGGCGAGTTTGTGAACGGCCGATGGAAGACGCAGCTCTGGCTAAACGGCGACCAGAGCCATCAGGGAAGACACTTGCGCCTGCCTATGGAACGTTACGAAATTCAACGCGTCAAACTGTATCGCTACCGCTGAATTTTCTTTTTTAGAATCCCCAGAGGGGACCGGTTAAATAAGGAGGAAGAAAAAATGGATTACACGAAAATCATGAGCACGCCCTTGGCGGCGTTATGCTCGGCAGTATGGATGGGCCGGGTGGCTTAAGAGATAGTGCACTGGTTGTTAGTGACCAACAACAAAATGCAGTAATGCCTGCGGTGGAGGCAATAATAGAGACGATTAAAAAGAACGTATTTGCTCTGCACGGATTGTGATAGAGCCGGGTAAAAAACAGCCCAAGCTATGGCCTGGGCTGCTGGAATCACTTAACCTCTTTTGTTCAGTGCGGCGTCTTATGTCTTTTTGGCGTAGAGTTCCTTTAGTACCTGATACAGGGCTGTATATACCGCTGATGCGCCACAGATGATTCCCTCATAGCCGGCAATCTTCTTTATGGCGGCATTACCGGTGTAATCAGCAATCGCCAGCAGGAAGAACAGTAATGCGAGGGAGCCGAAAATAAACTGTAATTTTCCGTTGAGCTTGAAGGTGCCGATGAACATTACAAACGTGAATATTCCCCACGCCAGCAAGTATGCTACCATTGCATTGGTATCAGGAGCCTGGCCCAGACCGAGCTTAGGCATAATCAACAGAAACACCAGAGAAAGCCAAAACAAGCCGTATGAAGTAAATGCCGTTGCACCAAAGGTATTGTTCTTCTTCCATTCGAAAATACCTGCGAAAATCTGAGCCAGCCCCCCGTAGCAAATGCCCATAGCCAGAATCATAGTGCCGAGTTTAAACAGACCGGCGTTGTGCAGGTTCAACAGGACGGTGGTCATACCGAATCCCATCAAGCCGAGAGGTGCGGGATTGGCAGTAGTGTCCTTTAGTACAACAGTTTTCTGATTAACTTCGTTTTCCATATTTCTTCCTTTCATTAAAAAACGCCGGACGCACCTTGAATACACGTCCGGCTTGAATTTACTATATCGGGGAAATTTTACTGTCCACGGCCTTTAATCAAAGCTTCGACTACGCTTGGGTCGGCAAGAGTGGTGATATCACCTAAATTGCTGGTATCTTTCTCAGCTATTTTTCGGAGTATTCGCCTCATAATTTTTCCGGAACGCGTTTTTGGAAGAGCAGGGGCGAACTGAATTGCTTCGGGAGCGGCGATTGGGCCGATTTCCTTGCGAACGTGCATAATAAGCTCCTTTTTCAGCTCCTCACTTTCGGTGATACCACTGACAAGCGTAACAAAGGCATACAATCCCTGTCCTTTGATTTCATGAGGTATCGGCGTAACGGCGGCTTCGGCGACTTTTTCGTGACTGACGAGGGCACTTTCAACCTCTGCGGTTCCGATACGATGGCCTGAGACGTTGACAACGTCGTCGATTCTGCCCATTAGCCAGTAATCGCCGTCTTCGTCGACTCGGCAGCCGTCGCCGGCGAAGTAAATGTTGTCAAACATCGTAAAATATGTATCAATAAACCTGTCATGGTCGCCCCACATTGTACGCATCATTCCGGGCCAGGGTCTTTTTATGCAGAGCTTTCCGCCTTCGTTCACATCGCATTGGCTTCCATCGTCCCGCAGGACAACGGGGTCGACACCAAAAAACGGTCGGCTCGCACTGGCAGGTTTTAAGGTATGTGCGCCGGGCAGCGGCGTGATTAAAATGCCGCCGGTTTCAGTCTGCCACCAGGTATCGACAATTGGACATTTATTGCGGCCAATCTTCTCGTAGTACCACATCCAGGCCTCAGGATTTATCGGCTCACCGACGGTGCCGAGGATTCTTATGGTGTCTAACTTGTACTTTGCAGGCCATTCCTCACCGAGACGCATCAGGGCTCGAATAGCCGTTGGTGCCGTATAGAAAACGGTAACGCCGAATTTGTCGCAAATTTGCCAGAAACGTCCGGCGTCAGGATAAGTTGGGACCCCTTCAAACATTAATGATGTGCTGCCGTTTGCAAGCGGGCCATAGACAATATAACTATGCCCCGTCACCCAGCCAATATCAGCGGTGCACCAGTAAATATCATCATCGTGAATGTTGAAAATGACTTTGTGACTAAGAGTAACTTGCATCAGGTATCCGCCGGTAGTATGGACAACACCCTTGGGCTTGCCGGTCGAGCCGGAAGTGTAAAGGATAAATAATGGGTCGTCGGCATTCATATGTTCAGCTTCGCATCGCTCTTGTGCATCGGCCATTTCGTCATGATACCAAATGTCCCTGCCGTCTTTCATATCGCAGGGGGCATCATTGACCTTGACAACTATGACAGTTTCAATTGTTGGTGTATTCTTCAATGCTTCGTCGGCGATATTTTTAAGCGGTATATGCTTTCCCCCGCGCAGCGAAACATTGGAGGTAATAAGCATTTTGCAGTCGGAGTCGTTGATTCGGCCTTCGATGGCATCGGAGCTGAATCCGCCGAAGATAACGGAGTGAATAGCGCCGATACGGGCACAAGCGAGCATCACTATAGGAAGTTCAGGGACCATCGGCAGATAAACTGCCACGCGGTCACCTTTTTTTATACCTTTTGATTTGAGGACATTAGCAAATTTACAAACTTGTTTATACAGTTCTTCGTAGGTAAATTTCCTGACGGCGTCTTCCGCCTCACCCTGCCAAACAATTGCAGTTTTTTTTGCAGTCGGCGTGCCAAGATGGCGGTCAAGGCAGTTATATGCTACGTTTAGCTCGCCGTCTGCGAACCATACGTGCTCGATTTTGCGTTCCTTCGTATCCCATGTGTACTCGAGGCTCTTGGTCGGTTCCTTGAACCAGGTCAGGCTCCTGGCCTGTTCGAGCCAGAAGCCGTTGGGGTCATTAATAGACTGTTCCCACATCTGTTGATACTGCTCCAGACTGGTTACATAGGCGTTGGCTTTGATTTTCGCCGGCGGCGGGAACGTCCGCTTCTCGGTCATAAAAGAATCGATAGCTTTCTGTTTTTCTGCCATAATGTTATCCTCTGTGTGTAGTTCCAAGTTATATTTTAGCTTCCATCCAACTAAGTCCAAATACAAAGAAAAAATACTCTATCCGAGTTTATGCAATATGTCAATCGGTTGAGCATTTTTTTGCTCGATTTATGCATTTTTTTGTTTGATTCATATTTGTTCACTGATAAAATCACCGATTGTTCGGGCAATTTTACACCGGATGAGGCTTTGTGTGGCGTTTTTTGAAAGGTCTGATATAAGTTTTTTGAAGAGGAAGATATGAAAAGGATACTATTAATTGTTACAATTTTGTCAGGTATTGTTCCTCCAGTCGCAACCGGTCAGGAAAAGGAAAAAGAACTTGGTGTTACCTTCGACATACAGTATCACAGCAAATGGCTTAGCAAGGGTGCTGAGGCATACGGCCAGCAAGGCGCACTTTTCAAGACCCTCGACATTGATTTCTACGGCAGCGGTTTTGGTGTAAAAACTACTCACCGCAACGCCACCTCAAGTGGATATGTTGACAAGGAAAGGTTTGATTTCAGACCATATTACAAGAACCGGCTTTTTGAAGACAAGTCTTACGCTACGAATTATAATATAAGCGTTGGATATGAATATTACCCCGGTCTATCGCGGCGTAAGGCCAATACTACGTATGAGTGGATATTTGCATTTTCCTGGCCGGATATTTTGCCGAAAGGCTTCGTACCGAGTTACATAGCACATTATGAATATCCTGCCCTCAGTGACGGCCGCTATAACTACATCACCGGCTGGGTCCATCGCTTCAAACTTGACTATAATATGGATGTGCCCCAATTACCGAAGTCGTTGTGTCTTTCCTCAGAAGTCGCCTATACGGACGGCCTCGGCGGTGCTTCACATGATTGGTCATATTTTACCGTTGGCCTAACAACAGGATTTGATATCAATGAAAATCTTACATTCACTCCCGGAATCTATCATCAATTGTCAATGGATGATTCGGTCTCCAGGCGGCACGACATAACATATTGCATATTGACTATGAAGTATAAATTCTAAAACGGCATGGTCTTATGTTAGTAATAGGGCCGGTTTGAAACCGGCGATATTATTAACGCGCCTGAGAGGATTCGAACCCCTAACCTTCGGTTCCGTAGACCGACGCTCTATCCAATTAAGCTACAGGCGCAACAACCCCTACTCCCAAATAAAAATCTTTATTCATATTACAATCCGCAGCCGGTTATTTCAAGCAAATTAAAGCTAAACCACATATTAACCCCCTAATCGGCCAATTTTCTTGACCTGTTGTTTTGTTTCAAATATCATTATTTGCAAAAAGAAAAACAAATTTGAAAGGCACAAAGAGAATGAGAATCAGTAAACGAGCCCAGATGGTGCCCGCTTCGGCAACCATAGCCGTCACCACAAGAGCCAAGGAACTAAAAGCACAGGGTGTGGACATAGTCAGTTTCGGCGCCGGCGAGCCGGACTTCGATACGCCTGATTATATCAAAGACGCAGCGATAAAAGCCATCAAAGCAGGACACACAAAATATACCGCTGCGGCAGGCACAGTAGAGCTCAGGACAGCTATCGCCGAAAAACTACAAAGAGAAAACGACCTTAAATACACCCCCGACCAAATTATTATAAACATCGGCGGCAAGCACGCCGTCTATGAATCGATGCAGGCGGTGCTCGACCCGGATAATGAGGTCATTCTTCCCACCCCATATTGGGTGACGTATCCGGAGGCAATAAAGCTTACCGGCGCTGTGCCCAGGGTTATTCAAACCGACAAAGCCAACAACTACAAAATTACACCGCAGCAGTTAGAAGAGGCTGTCACCGAAAAAACCGCTATGCTGTTAATCAATTCTCCCAACAACCCCGGCGGCTTTACCTATACGCCTGAGGAGCTGGCTGAACTTGCGAAGGTTCTTGAAGGAACAAAAGTGATAGTGCTTTCAGATGAAATTTACGAAAAACTCATCTACGGCAAAACCAAATTCGTCAGCTTTGCTTCATTAAGCGACGACGCCTACGACAGGACCTTAACCATCAATGGCTTCAGCAAAACTTTCGCAATGACCGGCTGGCGTATGGGCTATACCGCAGGGCCGCTGGAAGTTATAAAGGCAATGGGACGGCTTCAATCTCATATGACTCAAAATCCCGTAACCTTTGCTCAGGATGCTGCGATTGCTGCATTGAGCGACAATGACGGTGGTGCCGTGGAAAAGATGCGGGCAGAGTTTGAGCGTCGAGGCAAATATATGACCCAGCGACTGAACGGCATCGAAGGTGTGCAATGCTGCGAACCTACCGGAGCTTTTTACTGTTTTCCTGATGTTTCGAGCCATTATGGCCGAACTATTAATGGTGCAAAAATCGGCGGCAGTATGGACTTCGCAAAGGCACTTCTGGAACAGGCCAATGTTGCCTTTGTTCCGGGCTTGCCGTTCGGCTGTGATGGGAATGTGCGTTTAAGTTTTGCCTGCTCGCTTGAACAAATTACCAAAGGATTAGATAGAATAGAAAAATGG
>CAYYFT010000043.1:7623-12003 GCA_964471015.1 uncultured Pirellulales bacterium
TTGCAATGCTCATTTTCGCCCTCCACGCCAGCACGCATATGGTTGGTGCCGGCGATACCTGGGTCGCAATGGCCTGCGGCCGACATTTTATCAATCACGGAGTAGATACCGTAGAACCCTTCAGCGCAAATTCACACAAGGCGGGTCCAACAGAAGAGGAAATCAAAACCTGGCCTGGGTGGGCACAATGGATTGCAGGTAAAGTCGGTATGAGAGCAGTTAAATACTGGCATCCTACCGGCTGGATAAACCAGAACTGGCTGACACATGTCATTTTTTACTGGCTGACACATCTGTCTCCCTTCGCAGACGCCGAAACTTTTTCATTCAACACACTCGTCTATTGGAAATTTGCGATTTACATAATTACTGTGATTTGTGTTTATTACACTTCTCGATTATTGGGGGTTAATCCGGCATTGTCAGCCGTTTTTGCCTGCTTTGCGATGTTTGTGGGGCGTACCTTCCTTGACATTCGTCCTGCAGGTTTCTCAAATCTGCTGGTTGCTGCCTTTTTGCTTATACTTGTCCTTGCCACGTATAGAAACATATTATATATCTGGCTCATTGTCCCGCTTACGGTTTTCTGGTGTAACGTCCACGGCGGGTACATCTACGTATTTATAATGCTCGTGCCATTCGTGGTTCTGAATCTTCTAACGAATATCTCCAAACAAAGATTTGTTTCTATTGGTCTAAAAGGAATATATCATACCATTGCCGCCGGTTTTGTTGCTCTTGTTGCAGCGATTGCATTCAATCCTTTCCACCTTACCAATTTTACACATACTTTCCTTATCAGCGTCAGTAAACACGCCAAGATGTGGCGTTCCGTCAACGAGTGGCATCCGGCGTTTGCATGGGAAAATCCCGTAGGTTCTGGTTTCCCATTTTTAGCTCTTTTTATCTTGAGCATTGGTTTGACTTTTTTTTGGCTCTTTAGTCGCCTCCTCAAACCTAAATTGCTGAAAGCACCAAAGAATGAGCTTGAGGCACAGGAGAAGTTGTTCAAAATTCTATCGACAATCTTCGGCTGTGCAGCCGCTGTACTTATATGCTGGGTCGCATTTATTTCTTTTTCTTTTGCTGAAGCTGATGCAGCCGGTTTTCTTCTGTGTGCTGCATTCGTGGGCATCCTGCTGCTCAGTATCTACAAGAGCGTTCATTTCATTTATTTGGCAGTTTGCTTAGCGTTGCTGGCTCTGTGGTCTGGAGATGCTGATGCCGGTTATTCCGGCAGATATATCTATTCGTTCGTTATATTGCCAGCATATGTCATATTGCATATTTTTGTCTCGCTGTTTTCTAAACCTGTTAAAATCAAACCCAAAAATATTGCTTTTGTTGCCCTGACAGCCGTTGTTTCGTTGTTATTAATGATTCTTATTTTTAACCCCTTCAAATTTGAAATGCCTTTTTCCAATGCCGTGAAGCAATTTTCAGAACTGCGTCGGCCATGGCACCCTGTGTATGAACGTAACCTCAAAATAACCTACAAGCACTTGTTTGGTGTGCTTTATGTTGTGAACGTTGGTTCGATTATTATTTGGTTAGCGATTCCTTATCTGCAAAAATTATTTGGTTTGCTTCCAAATAAAATCCACGAAGATTCCCAAACCAACCAATACAAGTTGTCTAAAATTGATTTGCCATTAATGGCCATCGCTGCCCTTACCGTCTATATGGCCTATCGTTCCCGCAGGTTTATACCGATAGCAGCTATCGCAGCCTGCCCGATTATAGCAATGTTTATTGACCAGATGACTCGCACAATCTCGGCCGCACGTAATTTCTACAAACAAGGTTCCTTCTCTGTTAGCCCAATGCCATATAACCTGCAATTGTTTTTTACCTCTGCCGCCGCCGTTGCAGTTGTGGCTTTCGGCACATGGTGGGGGCTTAAATTTAAACGTGTTTATCTCGACTACTGCCCCACCGACCCGAAATTAAATTCCGTCTTTATTCGGATGACGGCCTCGAACGCCAAACCATTTTACGCCTGTAAGTTCATAAGAGATAACAAATTAGAAGGGAAAATGTTTAACTACTGGACCGAAGGCGGTTTCATTGCCTGGGGCCAGGTGCCTGACCCGAACACCGGCCGAACCCCTCTGCAATTATTTATGGATGGCCGTGCACAGGCAGCTTACGAGCCGGGAGTTTACCAGACTTGGTCTCATATCATGTCTGGAGGCCCAATCGTCCAAAGTGCTATGATAAGAAGAACCACTCCAGATTATGTCAAAGTCGGCCGGTGGATAGATGAACAGTTGAAAAAACGCAATGTCTGGGTAGTCTTAATGCCCTTGTCCGACCCAACGGTATATAATGGGCCTCTCGTAAAAGGCATTGAACATAATTCTAACTGGCATGTCGTCTTCTTTAATAACAAACAAAAACTATTTATTGATATAACAACCCCTCAGGGTAAGAAGCTTTTCAGTGGCATATTCAACGGCAAAACACTTTACCCCGACGAATTCTCCAAAAACCTTATCATCGCCAATAATATGTTATCATTTGGCAAAAGCAAGGCTGCAAGGGAAAAAGGTCTTGATTTAGCCATCAAGGCTTTCAAATTACACCCGTCACAAGTCCCTATGAGGATAATTCTATCTGCTGGGAGGTATCCTGAGTTGCGACCTCTTATAAGCGATTTTTGTAAAAATTATTTCGACGAGTTCGCAAAAGATAAGGGTCTTTATGCAAAACAGGATGGCTATCTCCATAGAGTCTGGGCCGCATTGATCGCAGGCAAATATTTGCAGGAAAGTGCCGCAAAACAAGAAAACACTGAACTTGCGCAATTTTACAACGCCAAAATAAAAGAGTATAATAATGAGCAGGAACCACTGTATAAAAAGAAGAGGTGGTAGCCTGTGACAAAGGATAAGTTGCCAGGAAAGCCCGTTAACTCAAACCAGAAAGCTGCTGTTTCCGAATTGAAAACATCCCTGTTTTCAAAACGACATCGGGAACCTGCGTATCCTGCTCCGGTTTCTATCAGTGTTTTTTTTCCCTGTTACAATGAGCAGGACAATGTTGAGCGCACGGCGGAACAGGCGCTTGCTATTCTAAAGAAACTCGACGCCGATTTTGAAGTAATTATCGTTGACGACGGCAGTTCCGATGCCACCGGGCAAATCGCCGATGAAATCTCCAGCCGAGACAGCCGGGTAAAGGTGGTACACCATCCCACTAATCTCGGTTATGGGGCCGCATTGCAGTCCGGATTTAAAGCAGCCACCAAAGAGCTTGTTTTTTATACCGACGGCGACGGCCAGTTTAATATCAGCGAAATGCCGCCGTTGCTGCCATTGACAGAGCAATATGATATTGTCAGTTGCTACCGATTGAACCGCCGGGACTCTTTTATACGAAAAATTAATGGCTGGTGCTGGACAAAATTGGTTTGCTTGCTGTTCGGTATGAAAATCCGCGATATTGACTGCGCTTTCAAATTATACAAAAGAAAAATTTTTGATAACATTAAATTGTCGAGTACCGGAGCTCTGATTGATACTGAAATCCTGGCTCGCTCCATCCGCAAAGGCTACTCTATTACTCAAAAAGGTGTGCATCATTATCCACGAACAGCTGGTGCACAAACCGGCGCGAATTTAAGGGTGATTCTTCGTGCGTTCAAAGAGCTGTTCAAACTACGCAGCCAAATTCGAAGCGGGAACTGATAATTGAGGCACGATACGCAATACGAAGTATGAATGAAGAGAAGGTCAATTTATTCATCTACGGCTCGCTGCGTGACCGGAGAATTTTCCAGTCCGTCAGCGGTCTAAGTTTTACCCGAAAACCTTCTAAAATTGACGATAAGACTCTTTTGGCGGAACCTGCCTTCCTGCCGCACCACAAAAAAGTCAGCCCCGACAACGTCTATTTCTACGCCGTTGCAGCTCCATCTTCAAGAATCGAGGGCCTTGTAATCTACGATGTTCCTGACCGGGCAATGGCGGAAATTGATAAGTATGAAGGAAAGCGCTACGACAGAGAAACCGTTCAGGTCAACACCGCCGACGGCCTCGTCAAGGCCCAGGCCTATTTAGTAAGTCACGAATCAATGGAAAAGTATTTCGGTGACAGGTTCCACGTTAATCTGATACACGAACTTTGGTTGCGAAAACGAATCGAGAAGTTTATCAAAAAGCATACCCGCCCAGGGGAACAGACCATCGACGCCGAATTGGAACGCCGAGCTCACAGAGAACTACTCGCAACCACCGAGCGTGATTTGGTCATAAGCCACTATCGCACCGATGCCGTTAGTGATTACTATCTTGAACATGAGCTTGACCGGCCTCGGCCGAGTATAAAACATTTATACAACGACCCACAGGCACAGCCGTTTATTGAAAATTATTTGGC
>CAYYFT010000044.1:0-11917 GCA_964471015.1 uncultured Pirellulales bacterium
CCGGCGATGTGGACGTTCAGCTTTGGAACCTGAACAAAGAGAACGGCCAGGCACTACTCGGCCAGTGGCATGTAACGCCAAATCAGCTAAAAAAGCTCTGGTTTGCCACACTGGTAGTCATTAATTACAGATTGACTTTTGACGTAGCCGACAAAATCACCGGCGATGAGGGGTCGCTGGTAGTAAAAGTAACTTTCACCGATTATGTAAGCGGAAAAGTATTTAAAGAACAGAGAATAATCAAGCCACGTTAAAAACGTGGTTTTGGGGGGTAAACCCGCCATAGGCGGGTAAAAATGGGGGTGGAGGCCGCCGAAGCGGAGAAAGTTGAACAGTGGAGCAGGAGAAAAACAGTATCCGAGCAGAAGGCAGCACAAGCGGGTGAGTAGTTGAAGAAGTTCAATCAAACTTCGGGGCGGCGGCGAGTTTAAAGAAAGGGCTGAGTGTAGTTTTGTGAGGTGGAGTGGAGGTGTTGAGTGAAGGAATTTCAGTAGGTGGTAATACCACCTAGCGCAAAGTAGATAAGCTTGTTTCGTGTTGGTTGGTCAGAAAGTATATTAGTATATGCATATATACTAATATAGTATTTCAGCAAATTTTGGGTGTTTAGTAAGATTGGTAGTACTTTGTTAAGTCGGTTATGAAAATTGCGAGGTGCTGCCGGAGGCCGCCCCAGTTAGATAGTGAACGACACATCTCACGGGGCAGGCAATGAGGAGACATACAGAGGTTCGCCGAAGGCGGACGGTTAAGCAGTATCCTCACTGTAGGCAGCAACAGCAAAAAGAGTGTGAAAAGGGGCCTACAACGTGCTGGGGCAGGCATTCGAGGGCAGGCATTCGAGGGCAGGCAGAGGGGCACAGAGGGCATGAGGGAAATCAGGATATCAGGTTAGCAGGGAGCAGGCCATCAGGAAAGCAGAATATAGGGGATTAGTGAATTAGTGAATTGGCGATTGGTGAGTGGGAGAGCGGTTTCTTGACAAAAGGGAAAGAATAGAGTTAGAATTGTAACTGAAAGTAAATTCGTATCTCGTATCTCGTATTTAGTATTTCGTATCTCGCCGGTTGAGGCCGGCAACTGGAGTGTGGCACCATACAACGAAATGAAAAGAGGCAGCATATGTCAGATGGCACAAATAAGCCTCTGAAACGCATTGGTCATTTAGTGTGTCTGTTATTTTGCAGTTTGCTGGTTTGCGACACAGTGCTTGCCGAAGAGTGGGGTATACTTGCCTTTCGGGAGGATTTTGACACAGGAGTGGGCGAAGCCAATATGCCCGACCCCAATGTTTGGGTCTGCAACCACCCCTGCAACTGGTGGTGGGTTCAGGGCAGGACGTTCTTGCCCAGTCCCAAATACCATCCGGCTGGGCCGTTCCCGAGTGTTGAGAGCGGCATCTGCACGATTAAACATCATCTTTATAATCCATGGCATCTTGGGACACCCAAGACGACGTTCCTCGGCGGGGAGATACACACGGTGAGGACGTTTGCGCCGAACACGTCCTATCGCTTTGAGGCGAGGGTAAGGTGTAAGCCCTACCCGAACGGACTTGTTACGTCGTTCTTTTTGTACGGGTACGATTGTTCAAAGAGCGACGAAGTGGACTTCGAGTTTGTATCGAATAAAACAAACGATGATGTGAACTATCCAGACGGCGACCCGCTTCTGACGAACCCGTGGAATGAGTCTTTCCAGAACCCCATATACGTGGCACCTAATGACCTTAACCTTACGGACTGGAATACGTTTCGGCTCTACTGGTATCCGGACCAAAATAGAATCGAATGGAGCTGGGTTGATTCGAATAATGTAGAGAGGCTGCTGCGCACAGAAACTAATGCTTTCTATGTAGCGGATGAGCCAATGGGTATCTATTTCAATTTCTGGGCGCCCAACACGGACTGGCAGGACGCTTACGACGCGAATCTTCAGCCGGTGAGTGACCCTAATGCAAATCAGGTCTATGAATATGAGATAGACTACATCGAGGCTCGGGTGCCCGGGCCGACCTGTGGTGATGTGAACCATCTGCATCCGAAGCCGGACCTGGATTATGATTGCTATGTGAATATGTTCGATTGCGACATCTTTTGCGGTCACTGGCTGAAGCAAGCCTGCGGCAGGTTAGACTGTTGTGACGGTGCTGACCTCAATGGAGACTGTGTCGTCAACCTGATGGACTTCGGTGTTCTGGCCGCTTACTGGATGAAATGTACTGACCCGAATGCCCCTTGCAGCTACAATCCATGAAACCAGAATGGATTTAGGCAGATTAACGGAACTAAGATTGCGCTTTGTTTATCGGATGCGCGACCGGCTTTGACAAAACTGAAAAATACAGTTAGACTTGTAACTGAAAATAAATTCGTATCTCGTTGGTTGAGACCAGCGGCTACGCTCGGACGTGCATAGGTGGTGCTGGTGAGTGGCAAGTAACAAGTTAAGCACAGGTTATTATATGAAAGGGAGGTCGTTAGATGATTACAGAAATCACCACAAAAGAACTGAATGCCGAAATCTTCATCAGTGAGAAGGTTGCAGAGATTAAGGACGCTGTCGGGGATGGAACGGCTATCAACGCGCTGTCAGGAGGCGTCGATTCGTCTACGGTGACGATGCTGGGACATCGTGCCCTGGGTGAGCATCTAAGAACAGTCTTTATCGAAAACGGCCTGATGCGCGAGGGTGAGAGTGAAAAGGTGGTTGGTTTTTTCAAAGAACTCGGCGTTACAGTCGAAGTGGTCGATGCTCGCAAGGAATTCTTCGCTGCGCTGGAGGGAATCACGGACCCGGAAGAGAAGCGCGAAGCCGTTACGCAGACTTTCTACCGAGACGTATTCGGACGGCTTGTCAAACAGAGCGGCGCCAAGCACCTTCTGCAGGGAACTATCCTGACCGATGTAGATGAGACCGTCGCAGGGATAAAGCGGCAGCACAATGTCTTTGAGCAGCTCGGTATCAACCCACAGGAGGCCTTTGGCTACCGCATCATCGAGCCGCTCATTAATCTTCGGAAAGACGGAGTCAGGAAGATAGGCAAGGTCCTTGGTCTGCCCGTCGAGCTATTCAAGCGTATCCCGTTTCCCGGCCCGGCGCTGGCGGCACGCGTAATAGGCGAGGTAACGCCCGAGCGCATCAAAACTGTCCGTAAGGCAACAGTTATTGTCGAGCGGTTGCTCAAGGATACCGGCGCATTTCAGTATATGGCTATCCTGCACGAAGACCGCGTGACCGGCATGCGCGACGGCAAGCGCGATTTCGGTCAGCAGATAGAGCTGCGCTGCTGGGACAGTGTCGATGCGCGAACCGCAACACCGACACGACTGGCGTTCGAAACCCTTGAAAAACTCGCCAATGAGATTATCCGCGAGGTGCCCGGCATCGTCAGTATTACATACAACATAGCCACCAAGCCGCCTTCTACAATCGAAGCAATCTGATGTGCGCCGCTGAGCTTGGATGCTGCAAATGTGGGGCCGGTGAGGTTGACGTTATGCGAAAGAAAGGAGGACATATGACCCACACAATTGATGATTCTCGTATCGAGGAACTCCGCGATAAGCTCGTCCATGGTGAGGGCATCGGCCAGCAGGAGCTTAGTGCTATCGTTGCTGAGCTTACGCCTGCCAAGGATGATTTTCGTCCTAAGGACAAGATGGAATTGCTTCCGCTGTTCGACCGTGGAGGACACCGACTGGGCACAACTGCTCCACGCTGGATCTGCCATCTACTAGCATTGCGTCATCGGTGTGCGCACATTCTCATAATCTGGAAGAATCCCGTTCTCGAAGATGTGCTGGTCCTTCAGATCCGCGACTGGAATAAAGATGATTCTCCAGGCCATGTCGATATCTCGGTCGGGGGGCACATGATAACGGAAGACTCCAACTCGGCAGAAGACACTGCATTTGCTGAAATGCTGCAGGAAACCGGTCTAACTCCATCGGATCTCGATACTCCGCTAGAACACGTAGGAGGCTATCCATTCGATGAATCTTGCCCAAATAAGAAATTTTACAATTCAGAGTGGCGTGATGTGTATATAGGTCGTGTCAAACAAGAGAGCTTCGGCAAGATTCGCTTCCCCGACGGGGAGGTTGCTGCTCTCGTTCTTGTTCCGCTCAGAGATGCGCAGAAGCTATTAAGACAGGATATCATCCCTATGGCTAGCGCGCTCGCGAAGTCCTTGCCTAAGTGCATAGAATACCTTCATCAGGACGGCTAACAAGATACTCCAGCAGACTCAAACAGGCCGCGCTGGTGAGCTTAGTGTTATCTGCGAATTTGGGTCTCCGCCAGAGACATGTGGGGACAAGTTTTAGTGTTATAAGGAGAAAGTTATGAAGATAGTTCGACAAATTGGTTCATTAGCGTTTGTAGTTGGTTTGTTCACCGTTATTTTTGCAGGCGTGCCTTGGCATGTGGTCGTTGCCGATGACCCGGTCGTGCCGTGGTGGCTGCGGATAGCGGTTTTCTGCCTTTTAGGCGGTATCCTTGTGGTTCTCGTGACAGTGGCTATCGAACAAAGAAAATACAAGACATCAGGAGCAGGACCAGTTGCTACCGAGTCCGACCGCTCGGTTTTGCTGTTGAATTCAGTAGAAGTGCCCGGCAGAAAAACACGTGAGATTCTCGGCCTTGTCCAGGGCCATACGGTATTTGCTATCTGGCTTGGCAAAGACCTATCCGCCATAGTTAGACTTATCCTTGGCGGCGAATTGACTGAATACACAGAGATGATGGGAAAGGCTCGGCAAGCAGCTACTAACAGGATGACGGCCCAGGCTGCAGAGATGGGAGCGGATGCAATAATCAATGTTCGCTATATGACTACGTCTGTTGTGGGCAGTGCCGCTGAACTTTTCGCTTACGGCACAGCTGTCAAGCTCAACGAATAGACCGCCTTGCGGGAAAACCCCAGAACCAGGCTGAATCAATTTATTATTGACGATTTGCGATTTTGGGATTTGGTGGAACGCACGGGGGAGGGAGAATTCCCCTGCCGCAAGCAGCAGGGCTAACCGTATGGATTCCTGCTTTCGCAGGAATGACAAAAGAGGTTGCGGGTTGCGGGTTTGGGGGGTAGAATGGAGGGGGTTTAAATGATAAATGATAAGTGATGAATGAAGTGGTGATTCCGCAAATGAGTTTGCGGTGCTAAACGCAACGTGAAATTATTTTTCCCATAAAAGAAGTAATATCGAAGCAAGTATAAGGAGAACAAATCATGATTTCTGGAATTTTACCCAAGCTGGTATGTATCAATATTGTTTCTTTGTTAGCGGGAGTTTCCTTAGCGGCGACGGAAATATCGCCGGAGCGAGAACCTGTCAATCGGCTGATTATCCATGCCGATAAGGGTAAAGATGTTATTGCGCCGGAGATATACGGGCATTTTGCCGAGCATCTGGGACGATGTATATATGAGGGTTTCTGGGTGGGTGAAGACTCGCCGATTCCCAGCGTGCGCGGAATACGCAAGGACGTGGTTGAAGCCCTGCGGAAACTCAATATTCCTGTCCTGCGCTGGCCTGGTGGATGCTTTGCCGATGAATATCACTGGAAAGAGGGCATCGGCCCGCGTGATAAGCGTCCATCAATGATAAATACGCATTGGGGTATGGTAAAAGAGACCAACACCTTCGGCACGCATGAATTTCTGGATTTGTGTGAACAGCTCGGATGTGAGGCCTACGTCGCAGGCAACGTAGGCTCCGGAACGGTTGAGGAAATGCAAGACTGGGTCGAGTACATGACGTCCGACGGTGAAAGTGAGATGGCCAATCTTCGCCGTAAGAACGGTCGTGACAAGCCCTGGCGTGTGAAATACTTCGGCGTTGGCAATGAAAACTGGGGCTGCGGCGGCAATATGACGGCTGAATACTACGCCGACCTTTATAACCGCTTTCAGACCTATGTGCGCGACTACTCCGGCAATCGAATTGTAAAAATTGCGTGTGGGCCCGGCAGTGTGAACTACCACTGGATAGAAGTTATGATGCAGCGCTGCTGCAGAGGCATGGACGCAATAAGTCTGCATCACTATGTTCGCGGGACGGGCGACTGGACGAACAAGGGCAGTGCCACAGAGTTCGACGAGAAGGGGTGGTTTGCCCTTATGAAGAACACATTTTTTATCTATGAGCTGCTGGAAAAAAATATCGAGATTATGGATAGGCACGACCGTCGCCGGCGCATCGATTTGTTTGTTGATGAATGGGGGACGTGGTGGGACGTTGAGCCCGGCACGAATCCCGGCTTTTTGTACCAGCAGAATACGCTCCGTGACGCCGTTTCGGCTGGTATATTCCTGAACGCATTCAACGAACACTGCTATCGCGTCCGCATGGCTAACATCGCCCAGACGAATAACGTGCTGCAGGCCATGATATTGACCGAAGGCGAAAAAATGATTGTTACGCCGACGTACCATGTCTTTGAAATGTACAAGGCCCATCAGGGAGCGACGTACCTGCCGAGCGACCTTATTTGTAACGCTTATCGACGCGAGAATCAGGAGTTGCCATCGTTAGTATGCTCGGCATCCAGGGACAAATCCGGTCGGATTCACCTCTCTATCTGCAATCTGAACCCCGAATCGCCCGCTGAACTTGCCTGTGAACTGCGCGGTGCCACAGCCAAACGTGTCTCCGGGCGCGTCCTCACAGCGAGTAAAATGAACTCTCACAATACCTTCAATGAGCCCAATAAAGTTAAGCCAACAAACCTTGAAGGGCTTAAAGTGGAAGACGGCCAAATCCTGGCCACCATGCCGTCGAAGTCTGTCGTTATGCTGACCATTGAATAGTTGCGTGTCTATGACGTAGACGGCTCCTAAAATATATTACTCGAGTGAGCCGATTCAGGATAGCAGGCAGACCGAACCCACGGTGGAGCCGTGGGCTAAACATAAAGGATGACCCCGCCATTGTGATGGCGGGGCTACCCGTATGGATTCCTGCTTTCGCAGGAATGACAAAGAAGTCAAATATAACTTGACTAATCATATCTGCGTTCATACACTCACTTGTTTGTTTAATCGGTAGTTAGGGAAGTTTCCTGGATGGAAGAAGCAATTGCAAAAGCAGGTGCACTTATCGAGGCGATGGAATATATCCGGCAGTTTCGCAGCCGAATCGTAGTTGTGAAATTGGGCGGTAGTATCCTCGACGACACCTCTCTGCAAACGAAACTCTTGACCGATATAGCCTTTATGGCTACGGTCGGGATGCGGCCGATTATTGTGCACGGCGGCGGGAAGGCAATTACAAAAGCAATGAACGAGGCCGGCCTTGAAGCGGTGTGGGTGCAGGGGCTGAGATATACCGATGAGCGGACGCTGACCATAGCGGAGCATACGCTCGTGCATAAAATCAATACGCCCATCTGTGAGACGCTCGAGGAGCTGAAGTGTAAGGCGATGGGACTGCATTCGCTGAGCAGTTGTGTATTGTTTGCGGAACTGCTGCGGCCGGCCGGCGAAGATGAGCGAAAAGTCGACCTTGGATTAGTCGGTGAGGTTAACAGGGTAAATACGGAACTGTTAAAGACGCTCTGTGCCGATGGGACTATACCGGTTATTGCATCAGTGGCTAAAGACAAGGCAGGCGGGAAATTAAATGTCAACGCCGACAGTGCGGCGGGCAAGGTTGCCGCCGGGGTACGGGCTGAAAAGCTGGTTATTGTGAGCGATACCCACGGGATACGGGCCGATATCGATGACCCGGAAAGCCGGGTATCGAGTCTTAACGAGGCGCAAATTAAAGAGATGATTAAGACAGGCGTTATCGGTGATGCGATGCTGCCAAAGGTCGAAGCGTGCCTGATGGCACTGGATGAGGGCGTTAAGAAGGCGCATATTATCGACGGCAGGATACCTCATTCGCTGCTGCTGGAGATTTATACCGACAAAGGAATCGGGACGCAGATAACAAAGAATTAAGAATTGAGATTGCCACGCATCGCTCTGCGATGCTCGCAATGACTGAGTGTGAGATGTGAACTATGACTACAGAAGAGACAATTGATTTGTTTGATAAGTATGTTATCGCCAACTATCCACGTCTTCGGCGTGTGATTGTCAAAGGCGAAGGCTGTTACTGCTTTGACGCCGACGGGAACAAGATATTAGATATGTTTCCCGGCTGGGCTGTGAGCGGGATAGGCCATTGCCATCCGAAGGTTGTTGCGGCGATTCGCAAGCAGGCGGGTGAGCTTCTGCACATTGATAATACTTTGTACTCCGAGCCGCAGGGGATATTAGCGAAGCTTTTGAGCGAGCGGGCGTTCGGGGGTAAAAGTTTTTTCTGCAACAGCGGCGCCGAAGCCAACGAGGCGGCGATGAAACTGGCTCGGCTGCATACGGCGGACGAGAAATATAAATTTATTACGGCAGAAGGCAGCTTCCACGGCAGAACTTTCGCGACACTGACGGCGACTGCACAACCAAAGCACCACGAAGGATTGCTGCCGCTGCTGCCGGGGTTTGTCCATGTTCCGTTCAATGACATTGAGGCACTGAAGTCGGCCTTCAGCGATGAGGTTGCGGCGGTTATGGTCGAGCCGATTCAGGGCGAAGGTGGTATAAATGTTGCTACTGAGGAATATCTTCAGGCGATTCGACAGCTTTGCGATGAGAACAAGGCGGTTTTGATTTTCGATGAAGTGCAAACAGGAATCGGCCGAACGGGCAAGTGGTTCGCATATCAGCACTTCGATGTTGAGCCGGATATTATGACAATGGCAAAGGCACTGGGCGGCGGCGTGGCAATAGGAGCTATGATGGCGAAAGAAGAAATAGCGGCCTCGCTGGTTCCGGGTAAACATGCCTCGACGTTTGGCGGTAACGCTCTGGCGTGTGCAGCAGCAGTTGCAGTTATCGAGGCGATAGAAGAAGATAACCTTCTGGAAAATGCTGTGCAAGTTGGTCAATATACCAAAGAAAAACTTCAACATCTGAAGGAGAAGCATTCCATTATAGACCACGTCCGAGGTATTGGTTTGATGATTGGCGTTCAATTGACCGGCCCCGGCGCTGAAATAGTTGATAAATGTCTGGAAAACGGTCTGAGGATAAACTGCACCCAAGGCAGCGTTCTACGGTTTATGCCGCCGATGATTGTTACTAAAAGAGAAATCGACCAGGCGATTGATATTCTTGACGGTGTTTTGACTGAAAGCTGAACAGGGGACAGAAGACAGAATGAAGAATTTTCTCTCGATAAATGATTGTTCGGCTGAGCAGTTAAGTGAGCTGCTCAGTGAAAGCGTGGAGCTGAAGAAATTGTACAAAAGCGGCAGGCGGGACCTGTGCCTTGAAGGCAAAGTGCTGGCAATGCTTTTCGAGAAGCCGAGCCTGCGGACGCGAATGAGCTTTGAAGTTGCAATGACGGACCTCGGCGGCAGTGCAATCTACGTTAAGCCGGAGGATATCGGCGGCATCGGCAAGCGCGAGCCGGTTAAGGATATAGCAAGGGTGCTGAGCCGGTATGTGGACGGCATAATGGCACGGACGTTCGAGCACAGCACTATTGTCGAATTGACTGAATTCGCAACAGTGCCGGTGATAAATGCGCTGACGGACTGGTCTCATCCCTGCCAAGCGATGGCTGATGTGCTGACTGTCAGCGAACACTGCGGCCGGTTGGAGAGAGTTAAAATTGCCTTTATCGGTGACGGTAATAACGTGGCACGGTCGCTGGCATTCGCTTCTGCAAAGCTGGGGATGAAAATAGTTATTGCAACGCCAGCCGGCTATGAACTCGATGCCAAGACAATCGAAACGGTCAATCGAATATCAGCTGACAGCGTCCACCAGACGAATGAGCCGGCGCAGGCCGTTGCCGACGCCGATATTATTTACACCGATACGTGGGTGAGTATGGGGCAGGAGAGCGAAAAGAAAAAACGTATTAAGGATTTCGAGGGTTTTCAGGTCGATGCCGAACTGGTCAAACTGGCAAAAGGCAACGCTAAGATTATGCATTGTCTGCCGGCTAATCGCGGCTTCGAAATCACCGACGAAGTGGCTGAGTCGGCTAATTCAATCATATTCGAGCAGTCTGAGAACCGTCTGCACTTCCAGCGGGCGCTACTGAAGAAACTAATGAGCTAATGAAATACTGATTCGATGAAACGAAAAATTCTCGTTGCAACTACTAATCCAGGCAAAATTGCTGAGTTGAGAGCTATGCTGGATTTTGATGTCGAATGGGTAAGCCTGTCTGACTTTCCAAACATAAATGAAGTGAAAGAGGACGGTGAAACATTTGTGGAGAACGCTCGCAAGAAAGCTGTCGGCTATGCGAAAGCAACAGGACTATGGACTATAGCCGATGATTCAGGACTTGTAGTTGATGCGCTGGGAGGTGAGCCGGGTGTAAAAAGTGCACGATTCTCCGGAGCAAAAGAGGCCGACAGAACACTGCTTGACCATAAGAATATGGCTAAAGTTTTAAAGCTACTCGAGGGAGTACCAAAAGAAAAAAGAGCAGCCAGATTTATTTGCTGTCTTTGTCTTGCAAATTCTGAGAAAGTTTTGATTAAAACAGAAGGAAAACTCGAAGGGTTCATAGCCGAAAAGGGAATGGGAGAAAATGGCTTTGGTTATGACCCGATTTTCTTTGTGCCGCACTTGAATAAGACCGTTGCGCAACTTTCTCGTGAAGAAAAAAATGCTATTTCTCATCGCGGCAACGCCGTTCACAAATTAAAACCTTTGTTGGCAAAATTGATATAAAAGAGAACAATATTCAAAAAGCAATTGTTTAAAAAACCAATTATGAAGGGAGCTAAGAATGAAAAATATAAAAATCGTGATGGTTGTTGTCCTGGGTTTGGTGCTTTGCGGCGCAGCTATTTTTCAAAAGCCGGATTATCAGAAAAGAGCAGAGGCATTTCTGGCAGGCGTGCTCGAAGGGGAAATTGATAAATCCTATGACGAAATTCTTCCTGAATGGTTGAAGGAAGCCAAGCCGCAAGAAGTGCAGGTTTTAAAATCGCAAACAAAAGCGACCCTTGGTGCGCAAGGTAAGTTACTGGGTTACGAGTTTATAAAACAGCAAAAATATGGAGATTGCATTATTCGGCTGGTCTATGTACTTAAGTCCGAGCGTGTGCCTTTTACATTGGAGTTTTACTTTTATAAGGCATCTTCGGATTGGAGCTTCGTAAACATTAAACTCAGTGGTGAGTATGACTTGTTAGCGGATAAATGATAGAGAATAATTAATAGGCCAAGAGGTAAAACGGACCTTAAACTTGTCTGCGTAGTGAGAGTACATAGAAAAACCGGGATACTATTGTTTTCTCTTGACATCTCTGCAAACTGCTTATATTTGTCCAATTCGCCGTCAGGCGTGGCCAAGTCTACTAAATTCTATTGTGGAAATGGCCGATTAATAACTGGTGAACGGTATTTGGTGACTTAAAGTCGAGCTTTATTTATGGCGAAATCGAATAACAAGAAATCATTGGTGATTGTGGAGTCGCCGGCGAAGGCGAGAACGATAAATAAGTATCTTGGTTCAGCTTTTGAAGTAAAGGCCTCGATGGGACACGTTCGTGACCTGCCTTCGAAGGGTCTTAACGTTGATATAGAAAACGGTTTTGAGCCGACCTATGAGATAACGCAGGGTAAGAAGCGGACAGCAATATCCTTAAAGGCAGCAGCAAAGAATTGTCGAGACCTTTATCTGGCGACGGACCTTGACCGTGAGGGGGAAGCAATCGCCTGGCACTTGACGCAGATTCTCGGCGTTCCGGAAGAAAAAACCTACCGTGTGATTTTCAATGCCATAACACAATCGGCGATAAAGCAGGCCTTTGCCGAGCCGGGCAGGATTGATATGGACAAGGTTATGGCACAGCAGGCGAGGCGGATTCTTGACCGGATAGTCGGCTATCAGATAAG
>CAYYFT010000045.1:0-11799 GCA_964471015.1 uncultured Pirellulales bacterium
CGCAATTAATCTCGCTTTTGATTTGTTCTATAGCGTCTTTGGCAGCGGTCAAATCTGAAATACCAATCAAAAACGACAGGTTTGCCTTTTCGCCACTGACTTCCGTTTGCATAATGTCGTTGACCACTACTCTGGCCTTTGCTAACGAAGCGAAGATTTTTGCAGCATTGCCTGGCTTGTTATCTACGTTGACAAGGTCTATCTTGGCCATATTTTTCTGGACGGTCGCTCCTGAAACCACTATATCTTCCATTTGTGGCACCTCGTGAGTAATTATTGTTCCATCTTCTTCTTTAATACTGCTTCTTACATGGATTTTAATGCCATATTTTTTACCAAACTCGATGGCTCGAGGATGCATAACGCCGGCTCCAAGACTTGCCATTTCGAGCATTTCATCGAAACTGACCTGCTCCATTTTTGCGGCATTTTTAAATATTCGTGGGTCGGTTGTGTGTATTCCGTCAACGTCAGTATAAATCTCGCATTCCTGAGTTCTCAGGGCTGCCGCCAGAGCGACTGCGGTTGTATCGGAGCCGCCTCTGCCGAGCGTCGTTACGTTTCCATTTTCATCTATCCCCTGGAAGCCGGCAACGAGAACGATTTTGCCTTCGTCCAATTGTTTTTGAATTCGTTCGGCTCCAATACTTTTTATCCGCGCCTTTGTATGAACACTGTCGGTCATCATCTGGATTTGACCACCTGTAAAACTGATAGCATCATAACCGGCGGCATCAAGAGCCATAGCGAAAAGGGAAACGGATTGTTGTTCGCCGGTACTGAGCAACTGGTCCATCTCTCGTCTGGGTGGATTGGGATTAAGCTCGAGGGCATCGGCGATAAGCTCATCGGTTTGCCTGCCGCGAGCCGAAGCAACCACTACGACTGAGAAGCCACTCTTGACCGCCTTGATTACTCTCTCAGCGGCCCGGCGAATTTTTTCTGCGTCAGCAAGGGATGTGCCACCAAATTTTTGTACAATTATCGCCATTTTAGCTGTCCAGTAGCCACTCTTTAGCTTTTTAAGAAATATTCCATCAACTCAAAACCGTTGTCTATTCTGAATCCCGACCTTGTGGCGTTGGCTTCGCTGAAAGTTGTATGCAAAATGCCGCTGACATCGGTCCCTGCCATAGCAAATGGGACCGGCTCTGATGAGTGCGCCCTGCTTGAAATGGGAGTGGGGTGGTCCGGTAAAACAAGTATTCTCCAACTTTCGTATCGCTGCAGCGCCTCAAGGACAGGCCCGACAATATACTTATCAATCCGCTCAATAGCCTTTTTCTTCATCTCTATGCTGCCATTATGCGATGCCTCATCGGGTGCTTCTATGTGGATAAAAACAAGGTCATACTTATCGAGTGCCTCTACTGCAGCAGAAGCTTTGCCTTGGTAGTTTGTGTCGACAAATCCGGTAGCACCCGGCACGTTTATCAAATCGAAGCCAATGAGCATCGCCAGACCTCTTACAAGGTCAACTGCGGTGATGGCAGCCCCATTAATTCCAAATCGCTTTTTGAAACTTTCCATTCGGGCCTTTTTACCCTGTCCCCAAAGCCAGATAGAGCTTACCTGATTTTCACCAAGGTCTTTTTTGACTTTGTTGATGTCGTGATTAGCAAAAAGCTGCTGTGAGCGGGCAATCAAATCGATGAGCATTTCAGCACCTTTGCCGCGTGGTAAAATCTTTTCTATCGCTGAACCTATGTAATCGTGCGGCGGATACGTCTGGACATCGAAATCGGCCCCTTTGAAAACCAACAGGTGTCGATAGCTTACGCCAGCATAGAAATGAAACTGTTCGCCTGCTAACTGTTCATTTAAGTCTTTTATCAGTTTGCCGGCTTCTTCAGTGGAAATATGTCCGGCGCTATGGTCTTCCATCTTGCCGTCGCAAATAGTAACCAAATTGCACCTGAAGACCCAGTCGTTCGCAGATAACTTGATATTGCGTGCCACCGCTTCTATCGGTGCGCGGCCGGTATAAAATGTGAGCGGGTCATAGCCAAGCAGGCTCATCTGTGCAACATCGCTGCCGGGTTCGAAACCGGCTGGAACCGTTCGGACAAGACCTTGTCTGCCCTGTGCGCTGATTTTATCCATATTGGGTGTTTGAGCGATTTGGAGGACAGTCTTTTTACCAATCTGCTCTAATGGCTCGTCCGCTGCGCCGTCAGGAACTATTATGGCGTATTTGGTCATTAATCCTTGTCCTCCGGTATATCAACGATTCTTATACAGACCGGCTTTGCGCCTATAACGTCAAGTTTTTCCATATCTTTTAATGCGGCGGTGATGTTTTTCTGCTGCGTAGGGTGCGTTGCAATGACGACCGGAACGGTATTTTCCGGTCCGGGGCCTTCGTGTTGTAATGCACCGGATATGCTTATCTCATGCTCTGCAAGCACTTTGCTCCACTGCGCTATTACGCCAGGCTTGTCCTTGCACATTATCCTGATATAGAACCTGCAGATTAGATTATCGATTTTATCTATCAGTGAATCGATTTCTTTTCTTGGCTTGAGGTGTAGATGCTCGAAGATAGCAGCGGAGTTGCCCAGAGCGACATCGATAATGTCGGCAACGACGGCACTTGCGGTAGGCATCATTCCTGCCCCTCGGCCGTAGTACATAACCTGGCCGACGGCACTGCCGAATATACTGACAGCGTTAAATGAACCATCGACACGCGCAAGTGAATTATCTTTGACAATGAAAGAGGGATGCACCCTGAGGGATATCCTGTTGTCCTTGTTTTTTTGTCCGATTGCCAATAATTTGAGTACGTAGCCCATTTCGCCGCCGTAGCGGATGTCATCTTTCGAAACTTCTTCAATGCCTTCAACAAATATATCTTCAAGTTTGATTTCACATCCGAAGGCGATGGAAGCTAAGATAGCCAGCTTGTGAGCGCTGTCGTCGCCGCTGATATCCAATGCAGGGTCGGCCTCAGCGTAACCTTTTTCCTGTGCGGCAGCGAGGGCCTCAGAGAAGTCCTTATCTCTGCCGGTCATATTAGAGAGGATATAGTTGCAGGTTCCATTGACAATACCGTACATCGCCGTGATGTCGTTTGCCCTCAATCCTGTTCGGATTCCTGAGACAATCGGTATACCACCAACACAACTGGCTTCAAAGGCAATACAACGGCCGTTTTCGTGAGCGGCTTTGTATAGTTCGCCGCCGTGTTCAGCTAAAAGGGCCTTATTAGCGGTAACGACATCTTTGCCTGCCTGGAGCATTTTGAGCTGGATTTGCTTTGCGGCATCAGTTCCGCCAACCAGTTCGATGCCTATTCGAATGGAGTTGTCCTTCAAGAGTTTATCCAGGTCATCGGTAAGAATACCGGCCGGGAGTTTTACCGGCCTGGCAGAGGCGATATCGGTGTCAACTACGCAGGCAAGTTCCAGACGCAGGCCGGTTTTAGCTGCTATTGAATCAGCTTCATCAAGGAGCAGCTTTGCAACGCCGGAGCCGATGGTACCAAAGCCAACAAGTCCAACTTTTATAGTTTTTTCAGCCATGAATATACTTTCGGGCAATAATGGTTTAATGTTTTACACGAAATCGTAAATTTAATTGGAAGAGACCTGTCCGGTCAAGTAAAAACCGTCAAATCAAACATTATAATTAAATAAAATAATCAGTATAATTTCCGGCAATTTATAATCTTAGAGAAATTGTCAGGGTTGGTGAAGGCATCAAGGCCTTTAGGGTTATGTTTGGTGGGCATTTTAAGGATGGCGGCGAATTTCTTATCCAAGGGGCAACCAAGTAAGCGGGGCGGGTTAAGGAAAGGAAATACATACTATAAAAGCAGGACACTGTATTATAAGAATTGTACCGGTAAATTGCTATATCTGCTTCGCCCAAAAAACAGCGAACCCCGTTAGAAGGCTCAGCGGGGCTTTAAACCCCACCTCGCTATGTATTTTTTACTCACCATACGCGTGGCGGGTTTACCCCGCCCAAAGGACGGAGCTTTCTTTCTAACGGGGCAAACCGCCATTTTGCATTTCTTGACGGCAGCCGGCCGATAACTTATAGTGTTTGGTGCTTAGTGTATAGTGTTTGGTGTATTCGGGATTTATTGCAATGGCAAAAAAGGTTTTGTGTGATGAGTGCTCAGGGCTGTGCTGCCGATATTTTGCACTGCCGATTGACACGCCGGAAGATAAGGGAGATTATGACGATATAAGATGGTTCCTGTGCCACAAAGGTATAACAGTATTCGTAGAGGACGGCGATTGGTACATAAACATAAAGAACAGGTGCAGACATCTCTCTGAAAAAGACAACAGATGCAAGATATACGATAAAAGGCCGAGAATATGCAGACAATATCGTCACTCGACCTGCGATTATGTCGAGGGTGAGTACGACTATGAGCTGCACTTTACAAACGATAAACAAATGGAAGAGTATATGAAGATAAAATTCAGCGATAGCATAGCAGAAAAACGTAAAAGTCGAAGGAAACGCAGAAAGAAATGAAAATACCGCCGGTAAAAGGAACGAGAGATTTTTATCCGCAGGATATGGCCGTCAGAAACTGGATAATCGACGGCTGGAAGAGGGTATCTCTGCGCAACGGCTTCGAAGAATACGACGGGCCAATCTTCGAGTATCTGAAGATGTTCCAGATAAAAAGCGGCGATGAAATCGTCGAGCAGCTCTTCTCGTTTAAAGACAGGGGCGACAGAGACCTAGCACTAAGGCCTGAAATCACACCTACACTTGCACGGATGGTAAATCAAAAAATCAACTCGCTTGCTATGCCTATCAAGTGGTTCTCGGTTCCGAAGTTGTTTCGGGCTGAACGCCCCCAGCGGGGCCGGCTTCGCGAATTCTTCCAGTGGAATGTTGACATAATAGGTGAAGAGTCTGTGCTGGCTGACGCTGAGACGATATTCTGTGCCATAGATTACCTGCAGGAAATGGGGCTGACACCTGATGATATCGTAGTGAAAATATCCAGCAGAAAGTTACTGGCTGCTGTTCTTGAGAAGATAGGGATTTCCAAAAAGCGTTTGGACTCGCTGTATCCTGTGCTTGACAAAAAGGATAAAGTGCCGCTGGGAACCTTTAAGCAGATGCTTAACAAACGGGTTCCGGATGCCAAAATGGCCGGTGACGTCCAGGATTTTATGGAGATTAAGGCGGTTTCTGATATCAAAAAGATAATAGAGCTTGATGATGAAATTAATAAGACCATCGATGAACTTACCATTTTGTTTGATTGGCTTAACCGGATGGGAGTTGGTGGCTATTGTGTTTTCGACCCCAGCGTTGTAAGAGGGCTAGCTTATTATACCGGAATTGTGTATGAGATTTACGACAAGGCCAGCGAGCTTCGTGCTATTGGTGGAGGCGGCAGATATGATGATTTACTGAGACGATTCGGCGGTCCTGACATACCGGCTACCGGCTTTGGTATAGGTGATTGTGTGTTGGCAATATTGCTTGAGGAAAAAGGACTGCTCAAATCCAAGCCGCGAGAATTGGATTATTATGTTGCCTGCGTAGTGCCGGAACTATCTCAGGGGGATGCTGTTAAACTGGTGGCTGAATTGCGAACAAAAGGTTACTCGGCCGACTTCAGTTACAAGTTCTCCAGCCTGAGCAGACAGCTCAAACAAGCCTCGGCCCAAAATGCTAAAAAATGTATTATACTCGGCGACGAGTTTAAAAGAAGTGAGCTTGTGGTTAAGGATATGACAACCAGTAAGCAGAAACTAATTAAATTAGATAAGTTTTTCGCAGAGCTTAAATCTCCCTCGGGGACACCTTACGGCGCTGAGTCCAAATGAAGGATTTTTCTCCCAACCACTATGAGCGGGCCTTCGAGAATTGGTTGATTGATAATCGGGTTCAATACATTGCGGTAGATGACCGAAAGCGAGCGGCCTTCGGGCGTTTGAAGATTAAAAACTTCGATTTTCTACTTTATCCGCTTAGTCAACAAGGCAGTCCCCAAGTAATAATTGCCGAGGTAAAGGGCAGATTGTTCAAGGGGACCAGCTTTGCCAAGTTAACAGGCTTTGAATGCTGGGTTACGGCTGAGGATATCGATGGGCTGACGAAGTGGCAGGGGGTTTTCTCCGCAGGACGCCTTACGGCGGGACTGGGTCATATCGCTGTTTTTGTCTTTGCCTACAAAATAGAAAATATCGACGTTGATTTTGACGGCAGGGAGGCTTATGACTTTGGCGCAAACAGATATGTATTTTTTGTCGTTAAGCTGGATGATTATCGAGAGTTTATGAAACGCCGTAGTCCGAAGTGGAAGACGGTAACGCTGCCGGCCGACAAATTCCGTCAGTGCGCCGTGGAAATGCAGAACCTTTTGTTGTGACTCGGAGCTTTCACACCAATGACATATCTGAGTGAGGCAGCAGAAGCGACCTGTGTACTGCTTTCTGTATTAAGCTGGTCTTTTCCCCAAAATACCTGCAAAAATACGGTTTTGGCTTATTAAGATTGAACAGTTGACCGCATCTGTCTTCTTGGTATAATAACGCATACAGCGTGTTGCGTATGTCGTATTGCGTTTTCTTTGCACGACATATCACACACGATGCAATACGAAAGACGAGGGCTTTTATATGAAGAAAAGAACCTTGGGTGAATTAGCTGAATACGTAGGCGGTAGGGTTGTCGGCGACCCCAACGTAGTAATCAACTCTGCCTCCACGCTTGGGCGGGCAGGCGAAGGAGATATTAGCTTCCTGGCCAACACTAAATACGAAAAACAGATTCGGACGACCAAGGCCAGTGCCGTAATTGTAGGCAAGGCCCAGGGGACTCTTTACGGAGGAACACCTAATGTCTCGGTTCCTCTTTTGGTGGCAGAGGACCCCTATTATGCTTTTATGCAGATTATGGTGTTGCTTCACGGCCATCGGAAACATAAAAAGGTCGGAATCAGCCCGCGGGCAATAATTTCGGATAGTGCGAAAATCGGAGCAGACTGCCACATTCATGATTTCGTTACCATATCCGATGATACAGAAGTTGGGGACGGCTGCATAATTTATCCCGGCGTGTGCATTGGGCGGGGTGTACAGCTCGGCAATGACTGCATAATATATCCGAATGTGGCCATTTACGATGGATGCAGAATAGGCAATCGTGTGATTATAAATGCCAATTCTGCAATCGGTGAGGACGGCTTCGGTTATGCCAGCCATAAAGGCGTACATCACAAGATACCACAGATTGGCACTGTGGTTATAGAGGACGACGTGGAGATTGGCGCCTGCTGTGGGATTGAACGAGGTACGCTCGGTGATACTGTCATAAGCCAGGGTAGCAAGTTAGGCGATTTGGTTGCGATAGGTCACGGTGCAAAAATCGGCGCACATTGTTTGCTCGTGGCTCAGGTAGGTGTTGCCGGCTCGACCACCCTTGGACATCATTGTGTGGTCGGCGGTCAGGTTGGTATTGTGGGCCATATTAACATTGGAAACAATGTTACCATAGCAGCTCAGGCTGGTGTTATTAATAGCATTCCTGATGGTAAGGTGGTGTTGGGTGCACCGGCTATCGAAGCAAATCAAGGCAAGCGAGCATACAGTATGATACAATACCTGCCTGAGATTCGACAAAATATTCGCAAACTTGAAGGTCAGATTGAGCAGATTGCTTCATCTACTGAGTCGGATTTTGAAAAATCGGCCGAGCAATAGTTATCTGGTTGTTCGTTGGTAGTATTTTGATTTACGTGATGCCAATCAGGATTTGTTGTGCTGTGGGATACGGTGCACTGTTATGAATAGCGAAGATGTACTTGGCTTGATTGCAGGAGAGGGTAGATTGCCCTTTCTTGTAGCTGCTGGTGCCAGAGAAGCGGGATTAAAGATAGTTTGCGTCGGTTTGGTGGATAATGCAGAGCCCAGTCTGGCTGACAAAGTTGATGTTTTTTACAGAGTTGCGATTGCCCGCCCCGGCAGCTGGATACGGAGGTTAAGAAAGCATGGCGCAACCAGAGCGGTTATGGTCGGGCGGATTGCCAAATCCCGACTGTTTACGCCCTGGAGAATTCTGAGGTATTTGCCCGATTGGCGGGCATTTAGAATATATTATTGGCGCCTACGCGGCAAAGATAAACTGACGGATTCGGTTTTGTGTGCCATAGCAGATGAGTTGGCAAGCGGCGGGATAGTGTTGGAGAACTCAACAATGTATTGTAAGGAGTATATGGCAACAGTGGGTCTGATGACAGAAGCGAAGCGGCATTCGCTGGTTGAAGGTGATATCGAATTTGGCTGGCAGATAGCTAAAAAGCTCGGTGAACTGGATATAGGTCAGGCGATTGCAGTGAAGGAAAGAGAAGTGATTGCCGTCGAAGCGATAGAAGGTACAGCAGAAATGATTGAGCGAGTCGGCCAGTTTTGTAAATCGGGCGGCTGGACACTTATCAAAACCTCGAAACCAGGGCAGGACATGCGGTTTGATGTGCCGTGCGTCGGGCCTGATACTATTAGAAGTTTGGCTAAAAACGGGGGCAAATGCCTGATTGTAGAAGCGGGGAAAACAATAATTATTGACAAACCCGAGACAATAAAACTTGCTAATCAATTGGGTATAACTGTTCTGGGGCGTTGACATCTTGAACATCTGTTTTGATAAAATACAAGGTGGAAACTACACGTTATATATTCATAGAGACTTTCGTAACGATGCCTTTGAGCAGACCTTGTTAGACTACGAAAGGCGACTGCACAAGCGGTATCATTCGGCACCGGTTCCATCATCAAAGTTCACCAGCGTGTATAGATTCAGTGTCAGATTTGGCAACATCGAAAAGGCGGTTTACTTTAAGGAATATTTTTGCCGGTCGGCCTGGGATTTTGTTAAACATCTTTTTCGTCTCAGCCGGGCCGAACGCTCTCTTAGAGCAATGCTGATGCTGCAGAAAAACGGTTTTGATGTGCCTGTTGTTGTTGCAATGGGCGAGTGCAAAGCCGGCTTTTTCGAAAGAAGAAATTTCCTGGCAACCTTCGAAGTCGAGAACACTAAACGACTGCACGAATACATTACCGACAGTAAAGACAACTCAACCGGAGAACAGCTCCGGGAAAAACGCGGATTGATACGAGCATTTGGGCGAACCATAGGTAGAATGCATGCCAAGGGCATTTTTCATGGTGATTTGCGACTGGGCAATATATTGGCGAGGCAGGAGGAAAACCGCTGGAGGTTTTTCTTTCTTGATAATGAGCGGACAAGAAAGTTTTATCGTTTGCCGGCACGACTGCGACTAAGAAATCTGGTGCAGGTGAATATGTTTCCGCCTGCAGCTATGAGCAATACAGACCGTATGAGATTTTTTAGGGAATACTGGGCGCAAAACGAAAAAGCCAAAATTAAGAAAGTAGGCCTGATAGAAAAAGTTCTTGAAAAAACTCACCGACGCTTAAGTAAAAAAGAAAAATTTAAGAAATGAAATTTTGCTTTATTGCTTGCTGCAGATACCAATTTTAGAATTGCTTTAGAAATCGGAGGTCGTTCTCAAAAAGCAGTCTGATGTCATTGATGCCGTATTTTTTCATTGCCAGCCGTTCAATGCCGAATCCGAACGCCCAGCCGGTATATTTTTCGCTATCTATCCCGACCGCATCGAAAACATTAGGGTCAACCATGCCACAGCCGCCAACTTCCATCCAGTCTTCTTTGCCATGTTTATCTACCCATAACAAGTCGACCTCTCCACTTGGTTCTGTAAAAGGGAAAAAGCTTGGCCGAAGTCGCCATTTAATTTTAGGCCCATAATAGGCGTGAATGAATTGGTTAATGGCGGTTTTCATATCCACCATATTGATATTCTCGTCGACAACCAGTGCTTCGATCTGGTAAAACATATACATATGTGTTGCATCGACAGTGTCCGGACGATAGACCCGCCCCGGTGCAACTACACGAATGGGTGGTTTGGTTTGTTCCATAATGCGTATCTGAACCGGCGAGGTGTGGCTTCGCAGAAGGGTGTTGTCGTCAATATAAAAAGCATCGAAGGGGTCTCTTGCCGGGTGTTCAGGCCCCATATTCAATGCGACGAAATTATGCCACTCGTCTTCAACTTCAGGTCCGTAGGCGATGGCAAAGCCCATTCGGCCGAATATTTCCAGTAGTTCATTTACCGTTTGGGTAATGACATGCGTTTTGCCGACGTTAACAGCTGTGCCAGGTAGGGTAACGTCAAGCAGCTCTTGAGATTTTTCTTGCTGTGATTGCAACAAGCTTCTTTTTAGCTGCTCAAATGCTTCGGTGATTTTCTTTTTTGTTTTGTTTGCAAGTTGTCCTGCCGCGCGTCTTTGTTCAGGGGGCAGGTGTCCTATTTGGCCGAGCATTTGAGTAATTTGACCTTTTCGGCCCAGATATTTTATACGGAAATCTTCCAGTGCTGTCGCATCAGTGATTTTTTTTAAGGCTGTGAGCGCATCCTTACTGATTTTTTCTAATTGCTCAACCATATTTTCTCGTATATCGTATTGTGTATTGGTGAACCATTAGCACTATTGGGTAATAGCAGCTTTGGCAGCAGCAATGATAGCATCGAAGCCCCCCGGGTCGGCTACAGCAATTTCGCTTAGCATCTTGCGGTTCAGCTGAATGTTAGCTTTTTTACAACCGTTGATAAACTGGCTGTATCTTATCTCTCGCTGCCGACACGCTGCACTCAGACGTATAATCCACAAACCTCGGAAATCCCTTTTTCGGAGCTTGCGGCCGATACGAGCATTGACAGTTGCTCGTGTAGTGGCTTCTTTAGCCGAACGATACAGTCGGCCTGCAGAGCCGCGGTGTCCCTTCACTGCTTTGAGGATTCGTTTCTTTGCCTGGTGTCGTGCCGAACCTTTTCTAACTCTTGGCATCTTTGCTGACCCGCTTTCCTTAAAGAATTCTCGATTTCTTTGGCTTGCTGGCGGCAGCTGATTTGAAGGGAACCAATTTTGCGATACATCGTAAAATAGGAACCCAAGCCGAGAAGCAAGCCTGCTTAACTGGTTATTCGTTATTCTCTATCGATTACTTTTGATGTCTTTTATTTACCGAGCTGGGTTTTGACTGTTTTAGCCGTCACACCGGTTATAATAGCCGAACTTCCCACCCGCCTTCGACGTTTGGCATTTTTGCCGCTCATAAGATGACCGCCACCGCAGTGCTTTCGCTCGACCTTGCCAGCAGCAGTGATTTTGACTCTTTTACTCAAACCCTTGTGGGTTTTCTGTTTCGGCATTTAATTGGTTCCTTAAATATAAGAGCGGTAATCTACAGCATTTGCAGTTGTTGGTCAATACCACAGTTTGGAAATTCTCGAAAAAAATTAAGAATCAGCTTGCAGTTTTCTGACAGAATCTCCCATTTTATACCAGGGTCCGCCACTGATTTGATTATTGATTAGAGGTCCCATTTATGGCTTATTGCAAAATGGGAGCACTGATTTTAGTGTCTTCTCCAACTTTCAATTAACAATAATCAGTTACTTAGGCACGACCAGTAATGTCATACGCTTTCCAGACATTTTGCCTTGTTGTTCGACCTTGGCCAAATCCTGTAGCGATTCAGTAATTTGCTCAAGCATCGCATATCCATAATCTTTATGCAGCATCTGACGTCCGCGGAAGAATATCGTGAATTGCACCTTATGTCCTTTCTGCAGGAATTCGCTGGCACGATTGAGCTTGACATCCAGGTCGTGTTTGTCGGTTTCGGGCCGGAGTCTAATTTCCTTTAGCGTCGTCGAATGGTATTGGTGTTTTTTATGCGCTTCGCGAACCTTGCGCTTTTGCTGAT
>CAYYFT010000046.1:0-11473 GCA_964471015.1 uncultured Pirellulales bacterium
AAAAAAGAGGGGGTAGAGATAAGCCTTGTTACTGTGCAGGATATATTAGATAAAAAGTTTAGTGTATTGCCATTAACAGAGCCAAACGTAGCGCCCAAAAAAACGGGAAAAAGGAAACCTCGAACAACAGTAACCCAGGCCCACCTTTTTGGGAAAAGGAAAAACAACACCAAACATAAGGCGTAGCCCCGCGTTGGACAGGCCATTCGATGGTTCGACTTCGCTCACCACAGGCGATGCTCAGGACAAGTCGGACAGAACAAAAGCTGAACCCGCCTCGCCGGAGATATGGCAGACCGGTTTTAATAGTAATACATAAATTCCAGGTCCACATCCCAGGTATCAGGCAGACCTTTCTTTTTGGTCAGCTTGACGTTGGCACATTGCAAATTTGCCCAGCGGAGCTGAATCGTCGAGAGAAATTTAGCAAATTTTGTTATGTCAACCTGCTTTAGACCTACTTTGGCACTTTGGCTTTTTGGCCCGCTGGAATCAGCTATGATTGGCCTTGAACTGAGCTTGTAATGGGTCGATGGTATTTTGCACAAGCTGGCTATTTTCTCAACGGCAATGGCATAATCAAATTCAGCAGCGGTGTCCTTCGAATCAGCAAACCCCAGCCGGTCGGGGTCAAGGGTTAAAATCTCTGCCATTATGCTTTGGGCTTCGTTGTACTGCGTTCTCTCGACCTGCCAGTTATGTGCCGCAGCCGGTAAATATACACCCCAAATAAGCAAAGGCCATAGAGCAGCTATGACAGGGGCGAGTATATAATACAAAGTCGGATTCTTATAAATCTGCTTCATAGAAGCTTATCCTTTCCGCCTTCGCCCTTTGGGCTACGGCGGATAAAAACTATTTTTTCGGCACAACCGTTATGCGGAAATTGTCACGGCCGCCTTTTGCATCGAAACTCTGCTGCAGAATTTCCAATCCGCTATTCCTGACCGCCTCGAATAACTTTAGCGTGTTTTTCCGGCTGGAGGTATCACCTGCAATAGTAATGGTTTTAGTTGTAATGGTAATTGAATCTATATTTAAATTCGTCTGTGCTGCGCATTTGTTAAATGCATCGAGCACCATAGTCAACTTTGCCGATATGGACTCTTCACCTGTAACACTTAACAGACCTTTCCTGACACTTTCGATGCGCCTCAATTCACCTGCGAGTTTTTGTACAGGGTTAGATTTGGCCGGCAGCTTTTTGCCGAACATAACATCCGAATACTGTTTTTCAAGTTTTTTGTGCAGTCGGTTACGGTATTTGTTTTCCTGCAACAATTGCATCTGAAAATATACCCCTACAGCAAGCATAAGAACGGCCACAGACACGCTCGAGAATTTCATCGCTTTTTGCCGTCGAACCTTCTTGCCCTGATACGGCATAAAATCGCTGCGGAAATTTACGCTCTGAGCTTTCTCCAGGTGGGATAAAGCCGCCCCGTAGGCAATCGCAAAACCAACAACGTCAACACAATCAGCCAGGGCCTCCGGGCCGGTTACGGCAGCCTCAACCAAATCTACCGAACCAGCTTCGATACCAAGCCTTTCACTAAGTTGCTGACAGTCTACGGAGCCGGTAGAGTCGAAAACTTTAATGCAGTTTACCGGTTCATTACTCCCAACTAAAGCGCCGGTTACCGGTATTTCTCTGGCGAGCAGCTCGTTCCTCTCTTGTCTCGGCTTGACCAGGAATGTTCGCATAGCCAGTGTTTCTTGTGATTTTGCAAAGGCAATAAAATAACCACTCGAGTCAGAAAGTACGCAGAAGAGAGAACGCAAATTCTGCGGCAGGGGTACATTTTGCAAAATAAATCTCGATAGACAATTAACATCCGGCTCTATGGTTATAGGGTCGATATTATTGTTTTGCAAAGAAATAAGAATATCAGACAATTGCTTCTGTTGGGCAGTGAAGACGGTCAGCACCGAACCGGTTTGGTCGCTTGAAGTTACTTTGAAAGCTATCGCAAGGTCGGTTATGTCCATAGCAAGAGCTTCCTCGGCATCGAACCTGATGGTCGCAGCGATTTGTTTAGGGTCACTAAATTCACTGTGCACGTTATGCTGCATAAACATTGAACAATCCAAAGCTACCGCGACCTCAGAAAACTTCAATTCTCTCTCGGCACAACCCTCTGCGATAAGACGCACCAGCTCTTGTGGTTTCTGTTCCTCTGTTTCTTTAATAGTAACGCTGAAGCAGCCCAGGATGCGTCTACCCCCACCTTCTTCCAAGCCGAGACAGACTGCGGTCGCAGTGCCTTTGCTTAGATAAATTCCCAAATAGTTCGGACCTTCCACTTCGAGCAAGCTCCTAAAAAACCGGCCTCTCAGCCGGAGATTAAGGCAATTCTTTCTATCTTTTTGCCGTCTTTAGTTATTGCTATAATAGCCGACGCTTCTGCCACTCCACTTACTGCGGTTATTCTAATAGTGAAAAACCTGCTGGCTGTTGTGATATATTTCTCACATTTTCCTATCGAATCGGAGTATCTAAACAGTAATTTCCTCAAATCTTCTATATCTGTAAAAGGCTCCACTCGTCTTCGCCGTATAATTTCTCCAGCGATTTTATCAGCATCACCACCAAAAGTAAAAGCTGCTTCCAATACATGTCGAGGAGCGGTATTTATATTCACCTTGCTCGAAGCCCACAGTCCCATATACTTCAGAGCCGATTCTTTTCTGCTTTCGCTGATTATTGCTGGTCTGGCAAGGGCCTCAGTATCAATTAATGAACTGTGAAAAAGCTTTGCAAAATCAGCAGTCTGCTTGGCAATCTGCTCAGAGACGGATATAGTGGTTGTCTTAAATCGTGTAGCTCTTCTACGGCTTCTTCTTCCACGCCTGGTTTTTGTTTCTGTCTTCATCGGCGTTCTTTCCTTTATCGGTTTGAAGTCAAGTTTGAACGTTTTTATTTCACTTATTTCCTTTAGTTCTTGTTTTAGTGAATCAATCCGCACACTATTGACATCCATCCACTCGCAGAAAGTTTCGAGCCCTGCCAGGGCTTCACGCTGCACTTCTTCATCATCCAGCAACATCCAACCGACGGGGTATTTTGCATTTTCGTCTTCAATTTCAATCCTGACTGCAGCAGAACCAATCTCGAACTCAACCGGCTCGATTACAAACGGCCAAGGTGGACCATACGGGCCACGTACCGTCAGAGAATTAGAGTCATTAAAGTCGGCAACACTGCTGATATTACCAGTTTCACCCACGTCATTGATGTCATTAATGTCACGCATATCACCAGAGCTCTCAGTTCTGCTGTAAGTATCCTTCGCCGCCCACTCGGCTAAAAGCTCCTCGTACTCGACCTCGCTAAGGATAAATAAATTCGAAAAATCCGGCTCATTCGGACGGGCAATCAATGGCGGGATATTAATATCCTCCAATTTGGCAAATGCATACCGCACTGCTGAGTCACAACCGTAGCGGGCAGCTTGATAATCTATGATATACTGGTCACGGTGACGTCGGGCGGCAAGACGACTGCTCAGGGTATAAGCCAGTGTCGAAAGCACAACCAACAGCACCAATGTCACCAAAAGCACAATGCCGGGGCGGCTTCTACAATCACTTTGATTATTCAAACCTTCGTTCTTCATCACCTTGCTTTTTTTACTAACGTGAATTTGATTTTTCTGGTTCTGTCAATAGCTATGTTTCGTGTGACTTTTCCCTCATCCGGCACATCCAAAGTACCATCTAATGTCTTAAAAGGCTCGGCAAAAGAAATAGTCACCACAATACCAGGAGGCAACGAATCGCTTGTCCATTTATCCTGAAAATCTTCACCCTTTGGGACCTGTATTTTAAAAAAAGTAACGCCCGTGCAAATCGGCACAAAGAGCTCTTTTTCCCAATCTTCTTTCTGCTCATCGAGCAATTTATCTTCTGATGCGATTCCACTGTGACTGCGATATAAAACAAGACCGTTGGCGTCATTACCATAGTTGGTTTGCCAAACGATTCTTTCAAATGTCTGCTCTTTGTCCCTGCTGTCATAAATAGTTCTCAGAACCGTTAGCTGGGCGGTCGAGAAACCTTTTTCAAATTTATTGTCGATAGTAACTTTCGTATCGGCGCCTGGTGCAACTGTTCTGTCAAGGTCCTCGGCTATGCGCTGCAAAACCTCGAAGGCCAATCTGGAGCTATCAAGCTTACGTACGATTGCAGCAGCGCTGGTTTCTGCCCGGCTGTAAATACTCAGCACTGCGACCAAAATCATCGCCCCTATCGTCAGAGCCACAAGCACCTCAGCCAACGAAAAACCCAACAGGTCTCCGGATGTTTTAGAAGTTCTTCTCATATTATTTAACAAACCGTCAAAATTCGTCACAGTTCCATACTATTTCCCAGATTTGGTCAAAATCCATTTGCATAAGCTCTTCCATGGTGTATCCGCATATCAGCTCTTCTTCCGCCTTATCTCTATCTGTTTCCTCTTTTGCATCTTTCTCCTCTTCCTCGCCTTTCTCGTCCTGTTTGTCCTCTGCCTCTTCTAAGTCCGCATCCTCTTTTGCCAGCCGGTTTCTGTCCTCGACAGTCGGCCTTCCGTTAGTCCTTGCATAGAGATCAAGCCAATCCTTGATATAAAAGCCATCCTCGGTTTTAGGCATACCATTTTCAACCCACTGCTGAATGGTCGCCACGTCGACACCGGCATAGTCAGCGGCCTCTTCATCCGTTCCGATAACATCTTCTGTCAACCGTTGCTTTTCTGCAATGATTTCAAGAAACTGCTCCTTCGTTAAGCCGGTTAACCAGTGCGTTAGTTCAATCGTTTGCACATCACCTGTCATATCGGCATATTCAGCCGAGCAAACCGCCTTGACCCACATCCGCTTCGTCACCGGCTCGTAAAACGTCTCAACAGTAGTTTGCCATTGAATCTCGGGATACTTATCACTGCTGCCGTACTCAACCATCTCTTTAACTGAATCTCTGGACAAAAGAGTTTCCATATTATCGCGCGCAACCTCAAAGGCCTGCATACGCAGTGCTGAATCTGCGGCTGAGGCCATACAGCGGTTTATAACAACCAACACACTCGAGCTGACAAGCGCAAGAATAGCCAGAGCAGTCAAAACCTCTATCAGGCTGAAAGCCTTCTTTTTCGTATTGTGCGTTGCGTATTGCGTATTGCGTAACGAGCGACGCACGATGCAGGACGCATCACAAGTTTTAAAACGGAAGTTCATCTTCAGGTTTCGGCTCCAAAAGCTCGACATCACCTTCTTCTAATGTGACAATTCCATTGAGCCGGTTGACCACAACCGAATACGGCTGTTCATCTTCATCGAGCAAAACTATTTTTCCACCGGCCTGCCAGCCTGCGTGACCAGCGCGAAAAAATGCCTTTTGATGGTCCTCGTCGGTATCGACCAGGTCGTCGAACAAAACATAAACAATCCGGCAATTATCACTAAAGTCATTTTCGACAATAATCTCTTCTTCCAGAACATCCGATGGCAAATGAGCCGAAGTAATCTGGCGAAGCATATAGTTCTGCTCTGCAATATTAATAATAACTTCGTATCTTCTATTGCTCTCGGCAGCGGCGCTGGCCGCCATCTGCATTGTCGAAACGAACTCATTGGCCTGGGCCCTAAACGTGCTCCTTCTAAGTAACCCGGAAAGATTCGTAACCGCTAAAAGCACAAACAGCGAAACTATCAAAACCACCACTACCAACTCAGTCAGCGTAAAACCACATCTCGCATTGCGTATTGCGTATTGCGTATTGCGCAAGTCGGATTGCCCGTGCACGACGCTATCAGTATGCATCAGTGCTGTACAAATCGGCATCGTTGTCCTCACCACCTTCTTCACCATCAGCACCAAGACTCTTGATTACAAACGACTTACCGGTTTCCGGAAAAAGCTCATAAATAAAGTCATTTCCCCAGCCATCTTTGGGTATTTCAGTAGTTTCCAAATAACCGCCCGGCTCATACCTTATAACATCGCTCGGCTGCTCGACAAGTGCCATAAGCCCTTCCTCTTCGGCTGGAAATCGGCCGGTGTCCATCTTGAACTGAGTAACCGCAGAATGAAGAACCTTTAAATTGGCTTTGGTGGTTGTAACACGGGCCTGGTCTATCTTCGTCGCTACTTTTGTAACTACCAAAGTGGCAAGTAAACCGATGATAATCAGCATAGCCATCAATTCTATCATCGTAAAACCGTATCTGTTTTTTCTTCTTCTTTTTTTCATTTCTCTATTAAGCTCCTAAAATAGTCTGCTCAAAATTTCCCCGCTGAAACTTCCAAAATCGGCAATATTGTTGCATAAGCAATCAAACCTATTATTGCAGCCATAACAATTATAATAAGCGGTTCAACCGCGGCACTCAATCTTTCAATAACTATATCAGTTGAAGCTTCGAGATTTCCGCTGATATCCTTAAGCATCTTTTCCAGCTCACCGCTTTTTTCTCCAACAGCCACCATATGAGCAATGGCAGGGTCGATGACACCGCTGTCTCTCAGTGGCGTAGCGATATCAGCACCGGCAAGAATTCTCTCACGTGCCCGCTGAACGGCGACTCTCATAAGACTGTTGCCGGTAACCTCCGATACAACCCGAAGAGACTCAGCCATAGCAAGTCCTGAACCAAGAAGCGTCGAAAGTGTCGAGGCAAAACGTGAAACAACCCGTTGTTTTATAAGAGGCCCGAACAATGGCAGGGCCAGGATAAACCTGTCCCGCAAATACGCACCCCGCTGCGTCTTCAGAAAACGCCTCAGACCCCAGACAATTCCAAAAACCACTGCAATCACAACAAGCAGCCACCAACTCGTCAGTATATAGCTTACGTTCATCAACTGTCTGGTAATCCAGGGCAACTCCTGCCCTGTCCTTGCAATCTGCTCAGCTATTTTCGGGATAACCGTCGTTGTCAAAACCAAAATCGCTGCGATACAAAATACAATCAGAACCATCGGATATATCATCGCTGTCATTACCTTCGATTCGACCCGCTGGCGCTTCTCCATAAACTTTGCAATGGTCGAAAGGCTCTGGGCCAAAGTGCCGGTTACCTCACCAACGCGGACCATACTCACATATATAACGTCAAAATAATCGCTGTAATCGCTCAAGGCATCGGTAAAAGACTCGCCGGTGACAACCCGGTCGCGAATGTCGATAAGGGCGTTCTTGAATCGCACATCGGATATTTGCAAAGTAAGAACCGAAAGTGCTTCGGTCAGCTTAATTCCTGAATTAAGCAGTGTAGTCAGTTGCTTTGTAAAATCGATTATCTGAGTTTTGCCGCCTCTGGCGAAAATTGAAAGCAACGCAGCCTTACCCTCGGAACCGGAGCCGGTCTCTGTGATTAAGGTAGGGTGAATACTTCGGGCCCTTAGTTGTTTTCGCGCAGCATACGGGCTCTCGGCGGTGATTGCGCCTTTGACTTTTTTGCCGTCTGCCTCCATCGCTATATAGTTATATCTCGGCATAAATGTCCGTCCTTTACATCACATCTGCCTGTGTCACTCTCAATACTTCAGCAATAGTTGTCACCCCGGCAAGTACCTTTCTTACCCCGTCCATTCGCAGCGTTTGTAGTCCTGCGTTAAGGGCGGCTTTCTTTATAGCACCGGCAGTTTCTCTTCTGTATATCATGTCCTGAATTTCTTCATTAATCAACATCAGTTCATAAACACCCGTTCGGCCGCGATAGCCGGTCTGAAAACACCTGTCACATCCCGTTCCGACGAGGAACTTACCGCCGCCTTGTTCCAAACCGGACGTTTCGACGTCACCAAGCCCAAGTCCTCTTAACTCATGAGGCGTCGGCTCATACGGCTCTTTGCAATCCGGGCACACTCTCCGAACCAATCGCTGAGCCATTATGGCAATCAAGGATGAACTTGCCAAATAAGGCTCAACACCCAAATCCAAAAGACGGCTTATCGCACCTGCCGAGTCGTTCGTGTGCAGCGTGCTGAAAACCAAATGGCCAGTCAGAGAGGATTGTATCGCCATTCGAGCCGTTTCAACATCTCGAACTTCGCCAACCATTATAACATCCGGGTCCTGACGAAGCACGTGCCGAAGTGATGTAACAAAAGTCATCCCTTTTTTACTGGCAACCTGAATCTGGCTGATACCTTCCAGTTGATACTCGATAGGGTCTTCTATGGTTATAACATTTTTCTCAGCTGAATTAATCCTGTTAAGGCATGCATAAAGAGTCGTGCTTTTTCCGCTGCCCGTCGGGCCTGTCACGAAAATAACCCCGTGCGAACGGCCCAATAAAGAATCAAACTTTTTCAAATCGTCTTCCCACAGGCCCAACTCATCCAGAGCAAACAATCCTGTGCTTTTATCCAGCAGTCGCAGGACACTGCGTTCGCCGTAGCTGGTCGGCACAGTGCTGATACGCAAATCGACTTCTCGCTGGCCCAGCCGAACACTGCACCTGCCGTCCTGCGGAAGACGACGCTCCGCAATATCCATCCCCGCCATTACCTTGATACGAGAGATAACCAACGGCAAAACATTTCTATTCAAACTCAAAACATCATATAAAATACCGTCTATGCGGTAGCGAATCTGAATCTTTGCCTCGTAAGGGTGCACATGAATATCACTGGCCCGCAATTGCAGTGCACGAAAAAGAATATCATTAACCAACCTGATAACCGGCGGACGATTAACCACATCAAGAAGGTCGTCGGAAGTGCCCACTTCATCAATGAGCTGGTCGATATTTTGCGAATCGAGTTCTTCCGCCACTTCTTCAATGACAGTCGTCCTCTGTTCGTATGCAACATCTATTACAGCGGTAATAACAGCACGGGTGGATATCGCCGGCCTGACGGGCAAACCGGTCATCTTCGAGATATTATCCAGAACGTTGGAGTCTAAAGGCTTGGACAAAACCACAGTAAGTTCTCCGTCATCGGCCTTAGTTCTTACGCCGATAAGATAATGCTGCTGAGCATAGGTCGCAGGAATAGATTCTATGAACTCGGCAGGCACAGCCTTGGCAGATATATCCTCTAAAAATTCCCACCCCAGCGCAGCGGCAAACAGCTTCAAGACCGCTTCCTCGGTAAAGTACGGACAGCCAAGCAAAAGCTCATCGAGTCGGGATTTTCCCTCACTGTTTTCTTTCAGAAACCCTGCCAATTGCTCAGCGTCAACCAGCCCCGTCCGCTTAGCAGTTTGTATCAATAATTCCTTCATTTTAGTTGTGTATTATGCGTGATGCCCGTCTCGCCTTCGGCTTGCCGAGGCGGGCATCGTGCAAAAGAAAGACGCAATACGATATAGCTATTCCGCCTCGAGGACACGCAATGGGTCCATCGGCTCCGGCTCTACCCCTGGGATACTCTCGTATTCCTGGAAATGGCGTTCGGCTTCCTCAAAGGCGGCCATGTTTCTTGAAGAGATTTGCTGAAGTTGCGCAAGGCCAACGGTTTCATCAGGCCGCAGGATATTGGCTTTAACAAAGATATAGAGCTTACTTGTCTCATCACTGTTGTCAATAGTCCTGAATAATCCTCCCACAAGTGGAATATCACCCAATAAGGGCACTTTGTGTCCGATTTTCTTCTGCTTTAGTTTTGTAAGTCCGCCGAGAATGATAGTACTGCCATCAGGGACGGTAACAATCGTGTTTATATTGCTCGTTGTGTAATCAGGAGGATCGGGCGCTCTTGTTTCATAGTCTTCACGGACCATATCAATTTCAAGACGCAGCAAATCACCCTCACTGATATTGGGTGTTATGTTAAGTTCTATCTTCGCTTCATAAGGGACATACTGCACACTTATAACCTCGTGAGGCGGGTCGCCCGGCCAACTTATGATTTCCGTTCTGACGTGTGTTTTCTCGGTTGTTTTTATTACACCTTGCTCATTGTCGTTGACCAGGACTTTGGGCTTCGCAAGAACTCGACCATAGTCTTTCCTGTCCATCGCGGTAAAGAGGGCCTGAATCTTATCCTCGGCGTAAAAACCCTCGACTTTCCCGACGCCACTGACGTTCCATCCACCTTCAAGCTCGTTACCAATAGAGGCAGCAATGGGCAAAACACTACCGGTCACACCTATGTTGCCTGTTACTAAGTCTTTCGCATTGGCTATAATGTTGAGATCGTACTCAAACTCGTCATCCCTCGTTATTTCGACAAGTGAGACATCTATCAGCACCTGCGGCCTTCTCTTATCCAATTGCTTTATTAAATTCCCTATCCATTCCTGATTTTTCTTGCTGGCATAAACGATTATCGAAAAAGTGCTTTCATCAGGAACGATGATAATGTCTTCTTCTATTTTCCTTATTGTTCTTTCAATCTTGCCTTCTTTGTCTTTGATAGTCTCCTGAATAAGTTGCTGCAGAACTCCAGCCAAATCCTCCGGGGACTGATTTTCAAGGGGGTAAATTACATAAGGTATCGCCTGTTCGAGGGTCACGCTGTCCACATAGCTGATAATCGTAGCTATCCGGGTGTGCTGCTCAGGCGTGGCATTTACCAAAAGCGAATTAGTTGACTCAATTACCACCACTTGTGGTTCTTCCACAAGAGGTTCTATATCACTGGTTACTGCAGGCGCAGGGGTTCCCTGCCTGGCGGACTTGGCCTCAGCAGAAGTTCTCACAGTTGGCCGACCGCCGCCGCCAATTATGCCAAGCTCTCCTAATTTCTTCACCACCTCCTCGGCTCCGACATGCTGGATATCATATAATCGCAGAGACCGAAGGTCCTGCTGTTCAACATCAAGAGAATCTATCAAACTATCAATAACAATCAATTGCTCTTCAAGGCCTATCATCAGGATGCGGTTTGTTCTTTCGTCAGCATCGAGATAAACCTCACCTTTGCCGGACGGAGCTTCTTTAGCGGCTGCGGCTGCTCTTCGCTGTCGGGCTCTGAAAGCAGTTGTCGACTCCCCCGGCCCGCGAGTGATTGTCGGTGACGATGCTGCAATAGTAATTGATACAGTTCCTAACTGCTCAGCAAGCGTCTTGATTTTCGGAGCAAGCGTTGTTGCCATCGTGTATTTTAACTGTCTGAACCTGAATTGTCTTGGCTCACCTGGCTTGTCAACCATTTGCAAAAGTTCCTCTATGCGTGCCATACGGTAGGCGTATCCGGTAATGATAAGTGTTCCTGTCTCGGGAATCGGCGAGATATCTGCCCCCAGCTTCATACTAACCAAAAGATTCTGTGCGCTGGCCGTATCTATATGTTTCAGCTTAAAGACACGGGTTATAATTACATCACCAAGCTGCACCTCACCCACCTCAGGGTGCAAAACAGGGTCAAGACTCACAGCTTCAGCAGCAGGGGCAATGGTTACAAGATTGCCCCTGCGAGTCATCACAAAACCCTTGAACTTCAGCACAGATTCAAGCAGAGGATACAAATCCTTTACCTTGATAGGCCCTTGAAGCCTCAGTGCAACTTCGCCTTTCACCTTGGTTTCATCATACATATAGTC